>JAHIPN010000256.1 GCA_018894595.1 bacterium | reverse complement strand
TTTTATTGATTTTTTATAGAGTTGGAGGTGAATTTTTATAACCTTATCTACATATTTTAAGTTTTCTTAAACCTTTTTTCTATCTTAATCTCAACTTTAACGCCTAACATCAAATAAACCGAATTTCAAGGACTTGAGGGTATAAATTAGTGAGTACTACAATATTGCTATCTCACATTTTTTAACCTTGGGTCCAGAATATCTCTCAAGCCATCTCCTAACAAATTAAAACCAATAACTATTAAAATAATAGTTAATCCAGGAAATATAGCGCTCCATGGAGCAATAATGATAAACCTTCTAGCATCACCCAATATATTCCCCCAAGAAGGAAACGGAGGTTGTACCCCTAATCCTAAAAAACTTAGGGATGACTCCAGAAGAATTCCTAGGGAAAGACATAAAGAAGTTTGAACTATAAGGCAAGGTATAATATTAGGTAAAAGATGCTTAAATAAAATACGATTTCTAGTTCCTCCTATAGCTGAAGCTGCTTCTACAAATTCCAAATTCTTTATAGCTAAAATAGCTGCTCGGCTTATTCTAGCAAACTGAGGAATATAGACAATACCTATAGCAATTATTACATTATAAGTATTTTCTCCAAGAACTCCCATAATGAATATGGCTAAAAGAAGAGGAGGAAAAGAAAAAAGAATATCATTTATTCTCATTATACAATTATCGTAAATTCCTCCTAAAAATCCTGCCCAAATACCCATTAAAACTCCAAAGGTAGCAGCTATAAATGTTGCACTAAAACTGACACCAAGAGATATCCTGCTTCCATAGATAATACGTGATAAAATATCTCTTCCAAATTGGTCAGTTCCCATAAAATGCCTTGTTTTAAAGCATGGAGCCTGTAATATCTCTTTAAAATTCATCTCCAAAGGATCAAAAGGTGTCCAAAAAATGCTCATAATTGCAATAAAAATAAAAAAAATAATAATTAAAAGACCTAT
Source organism: bacterium (assembly GCA_018894595.1). Next base: position 6,373 of record JAHIPN010000256.1, on the reverse strand, counting down.
AAAGGCTGCATGATTTTTCTTAAAGTAAAAATGTTTCATCTTTTTCCTTCTTATCCATATCTAATTCGGGGATCTATATATATATAAAGGATATCAGTAAAAAGATTTATAAGAACAAAAAATGCAGCAGTAATCAATACAATGCCTTGCAAAAGAGGGTAATCTCTCTGATATATGGCATAAAGAACCAATCTCCCCATTCCTGGCAAAGCAAAAACTTCTTCTATTACAACGGCTCCTCCCATTAAATATCCTGCATTAAAACCCAATACAGTAATCACAGGCAAAAGGGCATTCTTCAAGGCATGTTTTATTAGTATAATCTTTTCAGAAACTCCTTTAGATCTTGCAGTTCTAATATAATCCATTTGAAAAACTTCTAATATACTATTTCTCGTAAATCTCATAATTACTGCTGCTAAACCTCCCCCTAAGGCCAGGGAAGGAAAAAACAACATCTTTAAACTAAGTATAGGATTTTCTAATAAGGGAATATAGGCTCCCATAGGAATCCACCCTTTAAAGGAAGAAAAAAATAGCACAAATAAAATTGCTAAAAAAAATTGGGGGATAGAGAGTCCTAAAAGTCCTGTAATCCTTATAACTAAGCCCATAAGTGGATTTTGTTTTATGCTCGAGAGAATGCCAAGGGGTACTCCTATTAGGACTGAAAAACATAGAGCAAAAATAGTAAGCTCCAATGTTAAAGGAAGGCGACTTATAATATCAGAAAGAACGGGGCGACTAGTTCTTAAGGAACAACCAAAGTCACCCCTGAGAATTCTAAAAAGCCACTCTCCATAAAGAACAAGCACAGGTTTGTCTTCTCCAAAAATTATTTTTAACTCCTCCATCTGTTCAGGTGTTGTCTCTACCTGTGTTCCCAAATATAACTCCAAAGCACTACCAGGAACAAGCCGAACCATAAAGAATATTAAAATAGAAACTCCTAAAAGAACAAGAATGAGGCTGACAAATCTTTTTAAAATGTAGCTATACATAAATTATCCTTTAGAAGGAGGACTCACAAAGAGCCCTCCTTCTATAATCTATTTCTCCAGCCAAGTTTGGAAGAGATACTGAATAGAACCATTCCCCATTTGTCTAAAATTTTTCACATTTGGACTCAAAATTTTAGTATCTAAAGGAACATAAAGAAAGATTACGGGCACTTTTTCTGAAAGTAAAACCTGAATTTTATCATATATAGGCTTTCTATCCTCAAATTTTATAAGTTTTCTTCCTTCATCTAATAACTTATCCACTTCCTCATCTTTAAATAACCAGTTATTTACGCCACCTGTACTGTGGAGACTACGATAAAGGAATCTATCAGGCTCAGGAGATCCTCCTCTAAGTTCTACCATAGAGTCAAAATCTCTCTTCACCCAACGATCAATATATATTCCCCATTCTACTACCTCTAGTTCAGGCCTAAGGCCAACTTTTTTTAACTGACTTTGAATTATTTGGGCTACTGCTAATCCTCCCTCATACGTACTGGAAGCAACAACATTAAAAGAAAAACCATCAGGGTACCCTGCCTCAGCAAGAAGCTCTCTAGCTTTCTTTAGATTTGGCTTAGAAAAAGGAAGTTCCTCTAAAGGTTTTGCCCACTTTTTTACAGAAGCAGCGAGAGGGCCTGAAGGCTGTGCCATTCCAAACTCAGCTGCATTTACTATTTCGTCTCTATCTATTGCCAAAGCAATTGCTTCTCTTACTCTTACATCATTAAAAGGTTCTCGGGTATTATTAAATCCAAACGTCCTTAAGTTAAGTCCTGGAACTTGTATTACTACAAGATTCGGATCTTTTTTGGCCTGCAATATTATACTTCCTTCATTAATAGTTGCTATATCAAGACTTCCCGATTTAATTCCAGCAAGAAGCGATGTTTGCTCTGGAATCACTCTAAAAATTACAGCATCAAGATATGGAAATTCTTTTTCGAAATAACTAGGATTTCTTACAAGTTTCATATAATTATCAGGAACCCATTCTTCCAATTTAAAAGGTCCTGTTCCCACTACATTCCTTTGAAGGTTCCCGTATTTCTCCACTTCTTCTTTTGGAACTATAGCACAATTTTTGGAAGTAAGCCCATCTAAAAAAGAGGCTAAGGGAGATGAGAGTTCTATCCTTATAGTATATTGGTCAATTGATTCAATGTTTGATATGGGGATTATATATGAGCGACCAGGAGAAGCCGTCTCAGGATTAAGTATTCTTTCTAAGCTAAATTTTACATCATCAGCAGTAAGTTCTCTTCCGTTATGAAATTTTACACCCTTCCTTAAATGAAAAATATAAGTTAGACTATCTGGGATTTCCCAAGAATCTGCTAAGTCTGGTACAATATCAAGGTTATAATCCAGTTTTACCAATGTATTATAAAGAAGGTCTAAACGTCGAAATGAAGAGAACGCAGTAACTATGTGAGGATCTAACCCCACCACCTCTTGATCCACACCAATACTAAGGGTGCCCCCTCTTGATTCTGCTAACGCAAAAGGGGTTAATAGACTTCCAATTAACGCCAAACTAATTAATAATAGAAAAAACTTTTTCATTTTTTCCCTCCTTTAAACTTTTTTCCTAATCGTCACGGTAGGATAGCCAGTTACCTGACTACCCCCGCACAGATCCCAGCATGCGGAACTATCGCACTGGGCTCTTCAGAGATACTCGATTCCGTAAAAGTAAAACTCATAATATTTTTGACATCATCTTATTAATACCTCCTCTGTCTTAATATTTCAATCAATTATCTTAGTTAGAACTTCTGCTCCCACCTCCTTTCAATACATTTATATTGCCTTCGATATATCCCCTTTTTTTATTACACCACAATAATTACTCTAATAATTACAACCAAGCTTTCTTAAATACTCTTAAGTTATGTTATAATTTACATTAGTAATCATCATATAAAATCAACCATTAGATAGTAAATATATTTAGTCTTTCTCTATCTATAAATATCATATTCATGTAGATACCCCAAGTATGCCTATAATATTCTACCCTTCTGGTTAACAAAGAATATTCTTAAATCAATTTAGCCATATAAATATCATCAATATACCGACCATTCACAAATAAAGAATGTTCTTTTACTCCTTCCACTTTAAAACCCATTTTTTTATATAGCGCTTGGCCAGCTTTGTTGTTTACCATTACAGTTAATTCCAAACGATGAATTTGATTTTGAATAGCCCACTTTTCTAATTCAATAAACAGTTTTGTTCCAATACCCTGTCCTACATAATCCTGTAATATCCCAATACTTATGTGCACACAATGCTTGATTCTGTTAATATTACGCCCTAAGGCTAAAAGATAACCTGCTAGCTGGCCATATATATCTACAACTAATAAGGTTGATTTTTTATTTTTGATTAAATCCTGAATGATTTTTCTCTGCTGGTCAATGGTTATATTTAGCTCTCCGGGTTCATAGAGCCTGAATTCCGTTTCTCTATCAAGCTTTTTACATAGATTTAAATAATTTTTTGCATCTTCCATTCTTATTGTTCTTATAAGCATTGAATACTGCCCCCTTTACCTGTCCATAGAGACACTAACCTGAGCGTGCTCATTCTTCAAGACACATCAATAGCGCTCGATAAGCCATTTGAAAAATTATATCTAGATTACCTTGAGAAAATTCGTCTCTTACTATAATAAAAGCTATGGCTTCTTTATATTACTTGAAAAATCATATTTTTCAATAAAAGTAACCTTCTGTTTTATTTTTCAAACTCTCAATTATTGCAAATTAATTTATTAATCATCTCAAACTAATAACTAATGTTTTCTTCTCTAATATCTCAATCAATTATCCTGACTAAAATTCCTTCCTTTTCTTTCAACAGTTTCAATGCTTCCTCCAGAGTAACTCCTTTTTGATACATTACAATAGCCGCTTTAATATTATAATCAGTCTCTTTTAAATATTCTGCTGCCATTTCATAATTGACATTAGTAATCTCCATAAAAATATTTTTAGCCCTCTCTCTCAGTTTATAATTAGAAGGATTAAGGTCGACCATTAAATTAGAATAAACCTTGCCTAGTTTAATCATCACTGTAGTAGATATCATATTTAAAACCATCTTCTGGGCTGTCCCCGCTTTCATTCTGGTGGACCCGGTAATTATTTCAGGCCCTACAAAGGGAGCTATTATCACATCTACTTTTTTTTCTAAAAGTGAATTAATGATACAAACAAGTCCAATGGTAAGAGCTCCGTGTTTTTTGGCCTCTTCTATAGCTCCTAGCACATAAGGAGTATTTCCACTGGCAGCTATTCCAATTACACTATCTAAAGCATTTATATTATATTTTTTTATTGCTTTTGCCCCTATATTAAAATCATCTTCTGTGTCCTCCTGAGCAACAAACATGGCTTTTTCCCCTCCAGCTAAAACCCCTACTACTTTGCCATTTTCAACGCCAAAAGTAGGTCCACACTCTATCGCATCTAATATCCCCAGTCTACCACTGGTTCCTGCCCCTACATAAAACAGCCGACCTCCTTCTTTCATTCTAGCAACAATCATATCAACTGCTTTTTTGATAGCAGGTATTTCTACCCTAACAGCCTCGGCGACTTTGGCATCTTCCTGATTAATCAAACATATTATTTCCTCTGTACCCATCAAATCAATTTTCATACTAGCAGGATTTCTTTCTTCAGTCATTATAGAAATTTTATTATTTAATGCCATATTATGCCCTCATTATTTTTTAATTTAATCTTATGTACAAATTTACAATAATTTATTTAACAATTTACTTTCTTGCAAGGCTACTCTCGTCTTTTCTAAAGCCTCTAAAGTCTTAGTATATTCAGCAGTAGCAACACCTAAAAACAATACATCTATTACTGCTAATTGAGCCATTCTTGAAGCCAGGGCACTTCCTCTAAAAGGTGTCTCTTGGGATGAAGTAAGTAAAGTAATATCTGCTAATTTAGTAATAGGAGAACCTAAATTAGAAGTGATAGCAATAATTTTTGCCATCGTGAGTTTAACGATTTCAAGAGACTCAATCAATTCCTTTGTCTTTCCTGAATCAGATATACCAATCACCAAATCTTCCTCTGTCAATAAAGCTCCTACCATCTTTTGCTTATGATTATCTATTAAAGCCTCTGCTATATGATTAATTCTTTTAAATTTCAGCTCTGCATCTTCTGCTACAATTCCCGATGCTCCAAACCCAAAGAAATATATCCTGCGGGCCTTTAAAATCATTTCAACACTGGCTTTAATATCAGCATTCTTTAGCAACTCTTTCGTATTATTTAATGATTGATTATAAATTTGAAAGATTTTTTCAATAATGGTATCCAGATTATCGTTGACCTCTATTTCACCATAAATATGCTCTCCAACTCCATGTTCTTTCCCTCCAGCTTGTGCTAAGATAATTTTCAGCTCCTGGTAACCTGAATAACCAATATGTTGACAAAATTTAACTACTGTAGCCTCACTTACCCCCACGTTCTCGGCCATTTTTGTAATAGAAAGATGAATAACTTCATTAACATTATCTAATATATAATCAGCCACTTTTCTTTCCGCTGGTTTTAGGGAGGTAAGGTGACTTTTAATTCTTAAAATACCGTTGGGCAAGTTATTTTTCCTCTCTATCTCTGTCATCTTTTTTCACAACCTTTATAATTTTATTACTATACTTATTATTTTTAGTTATTATAATATCTATTTGACATTATGTCAATAAATTCTTCTTACTATTATTTATTTTTTAATAAATTATTTTTACTTACGGGAAATTCGGAGGCAACCTTTTTGTTAACCTTATATGTAATAGTGGAATAAACTTAACGAAGAAGAGGTATATATTATTGAAATTCGCGGGCGGTTGTAAAAGCTTCTAAATAACTTTTTCCTCCGCTCATTAGTAATTGGTGTACTTCCATAACAAAGACCCCACGTACTGTTACCGGTCTTATGCTTCCATCTTTATTTTTTACACAATACCCAGCTCCAGAATGAATCACATAATAATTATTCCCACCCTGCCCAAATACATTGCCACATGTCCTTTCATATAAATTGGGTCGCCTGGTACTAATTGATTAAGAGTATTTTCTCTGTCTTTAATAGAACCTAATAATTTATTTGAAATTTCATTTGCAGATGCATCATATCGGGGTTCTGGGGGGGGGAACTTCTCTGGATGAATATGCCTTCATAGTATTTAGTAGTTTTTCTTTAGTAATAATTAAAGGAAATTTTTCTAAATCATACAGAGCTTCTTCCAGTCCTTTAGACCCCATCTGTCTAAAAGTTTTTTCATTTAAGTTATTTATTTCTTCTTTATTTAAAATTAAACTCTCTGCATC
>JAHIPN010000255.1 GCA_018894595.1 bacterium | reverse complement strand
GCGGTAAAAGAATCATTACTAATAATAATTCGCCTGCCATCTTCTTTTTCTTCTTTTAAGGTCTTACAGAAGAGACATTCCCCCTCTTTTTCTAAATATTCTTTACTGGAATCCAGTTCCTGTTCGATAACGGGCGGAATAAAGGGATAGGCATATATCTGGCCATGAGGGTGATGAAGAGTCACCCCTACTTCCTCCCCTTTGTTTTCAAAGATGAAGACATAATCGATATAATCTTTATCCCCTAATTCCCGATATCGATCTCTCCATACCTTTACCAGTTTAATATAACGGCTTAAGGGTTTCTCTGACATAATCCCATCATGGTCAGAAGCAAATAGAACTACTTCACAAATTCCCTGAGCCTTGTCATGCTTAAAAAATTTAGAACCTGTTCCTATTATTTCTGGTGCCTCTGGTTGTAAAGATGGAAATTTATTTTCAAAAACTACTATATCATAATCTTCCGCTGGCACTTCTGTAGCTAAACCACCCTTTTTGGTAGGGCAAAGAGGGCAATAATCTTTCGGAGGTTTATAGGTCCTGTTCTGTCGATGCGTGGCAATTATTATCCATTGTTTCAGGATGGGATTCCATCTCAGCTCTAACATTCTTGTCCTCCTTCTGCTCTTCAGTTTCGGTAAAGGTATAATAAATTAAATAACGATCATCTTCTTTTTTAATCTTCTTTTTGTGTATTTGCACTAAAACCACCTCGCCAATCTTAATCCCTTAAAGTTTCATTATTTCTTTCAGAATTTTTTATTGCTTTAAATTTTGTAAGAAATTTAAATATTTTAAGAATTCTTCTTTATCCATAGTCTATCAAATAAAAAACTTATATTTATGCATTAAAAACAATTTTCCCGTCCTCTGACTCTACAATAACCTTTTCTTGGTTCTCAAAAAATATTTTCCCTTTAATTATATTGATATGTTCTAATCCCCGTGATTTAAATATTTCAAGCTGACCTGCATAATCTAAATTAATTCTTCCAACTTCTTTTTCAATGGCTAATCTTTTAAAATCTGGGGCATGGCTGATAAATCTTGAACCTTTCTCTAAAATTCCGTTAAGAGCAATTAGTTTCCCTTTCCAGTATCCAAGTCCACTGGTATAAAACCAGGTTTCGCTGGCTCGTATCAAGAAATATGAACCGGAAGTTACAAAAGTTCCTTTTGGAAAATCATGAGCTAAATATTTTGCTATAAATTTATAGCCGTTATGATCAAAATCTCCGGTAATATAATCTGGAGTAAAGTTCGAATAAATTGCACCATCATCTCTAACTTTGGGCATATTACTTATAAATCCAGAAAATGAATCTGTAAGATCTGAAAAATTCCTTTCAATAAAGTAATTGTAATATTTTGCTTCAGAACCCCAAATTGTCCAGGAATGCCCGCCATTAATTGACGGTCCCCAATCCTTGGTTTCCCAGCTATTTTCCCAATAACGAAATGAGGAGCCATAAAGAGAAATAAGTGGAGTTCTTATTATCCAATTATCATGCAGTTTAAGAAATACTTGAGCCGTTTTTTTGTATTCGATCTTTTGCTTTAAATAAATATATGCATAGATAAGAGTTAAAGCAGTACACGCTATGGAGCCTTCATCGGTAAAATTTACTCCCGGGATAGTTTCGGTGGGGAATTTCATTCCCCTCTCTACCAGGTGATCACAAGCTTTCTCTGCTCCCAACAATATCTCTTCACCCATATTAAACCCTTCCTGTTTTAAAAGGTTTCCTGCTTTAATTAAACCTATCACTGGTGTGGCACAGGTAGTATAATCAACTCTCTGAAATATCCCCTGATTGTGACAACTAATATTAATTAATGCCCCGTTTTTATCTTGATGTTCATTTATCATATGTGCAGCAATTAATTTTATATCGGTAAGCAGGGACTTATCCTTTGTAAAAATAAAATAATCACAGAATTGTTCCAGAAACCAACCTTCATACTGAACATAAAGCTGCTCTTTATAGAGATGACCAGGGGAAAATTTGTATCCCATAAATTCTTGTTCAACGGGAGATATTGCATTGGAAAAATAATTTCTATCCCTTACTCCTCTCTGTAGAGCCCAAGAAAAAAGATATTTTTTAACACTTTCTTTAAGTTTATTGGTCCCCCCAAATTGAAGCATCCTCTTTAATTCAGTCCAACAGAGAAATCCTCCAAATTCACCACTTCCGCAAGAATGCTCTTCGTAGGGGTCTCCGAATGAATATCCTCCAATTACTCTTAGCCCCTCATATTTTAAAGTATTGGAATCTATGGCCCTTGCAAAGCATCCTTCTTTAAGCTGAAAATGATTTGCTCCGAATTCAGCTACCTTTTTTATAATTTTTTCCCAGCTATTAGCATTAAAAAAAGAGTAGGCTAATTTTTTCCCCCCATATTTTGCCTCTATTTGATATTTTCCCGGTCTATCCATTGAAATTGATGCAAACCCATCCTTATCAAGCGAAGAAGTTATGCTTTTCTCTTTTTTATCAGGATTAATTAAAGTTAGATCATCAACATTTCCTATTACTTTTATAGGGAGATTGGTTTTGGCTATCCCGCCTGAAAAAGGGGAATATACAACTGGAAAGTCACCAATTTCGCTGATTCTTAAATAAGCATCTTCAAGATTTTTTGCAAAACCAATTCTAATTGATGATTTATTATAAGAAGTAAGTAACTTGTTATTTGGGAACTTTAAATCTCCAACTTTTAATAAGACTTGGAATCCGAGTAAATGATGGCCAAAATCAGAATATTTTATTCTCCAGCAGGAAATTGGTTGCGAAAATACTAAAACAACATACCTGCTCATGGGTCGAGACATTAAATAAAAGCCATTTTCACTATTGCTTTCCCAATAAGGAGATGTCGGAATAATTTGATTTTTCCAGTTCTTGGTACCAGGACAATTTACAAAATTAAAATCAAGCTCTATTCCGGCTCTGTCTGCTTTTCCACTATCTATGGAAAAATCAATTTCAAAAAAATTTTTAAAAAAATTATATTTAATATAATTTTTACCCGTTTCGTCAATAAATTCTATTGCTTTATTCTGTAAAAATTTTTTTAACTTTAAATTTATAAAGCAAAAAGTATTATTTTTACTTTTAAATAATTTACCGAAACTATATTTTTTAAATCCCAGAACAAGATTAGTCTTTTCTGGATCTCCTCTATCATATAATTCTTTTAACTCACCATTTTTTCTATCTATAGCAAGTTCATAATAATCATTTCCAATTACAAAATTATCTTTTTGGTCCACAGAGAAAATTACTCCATTCGTTTATAACTATATATTTACTTCCATCCCATCAAAAGCAACTATTATTCCTTCAGAATCAAATATCTCTTTTAGCTTGCTATAACAGGGGTTATAATTATGAGAAATATGAGTAACTATAACCAAAGAATTTTGATTTATTATTTTTTGATTAATGAATTTTTTCCTTATTATAAAAATTTCTTCAATATTCAGATGTTCTCGATAATTTTTATAGCCCATTGTTTCGTCTAAAACTATAACATCAAAAAAGTAATTTTTTAAAAAATGCCATATTTCCTCTCCCCACATTCCGGTATCAAAAGCCAAGAGAATTATTTTATCTTCTTTTTGAACGATATAAAAAAAAGCCTTTTCTTCATTTATCATATGTACCGCTGAAAGAGCTGTTATCTTAAAATGGTGAGAAAAGGTTGTTTCAAATTCTTTTATCACCTTAATTTTCCAGGGAGTATCTTTTTCATATTTTTCAAAGTGGTACTTTATTTTTTTATAAACACCTCGACTACAAATAATTTTTAAGTCAGGCGGTTTAGTGAGGATAGTACCAGTTTCAGGTAAAATGTAATTAAAATTATTCAGAAATAAGTGATCATAGTGACTGTGAGTAATAAGTAAAATTTTAATCAATGAGAAATGAATATCATACTTCAAGGTATAACTTAATAAATCAGGTCCGAAATCAACCAGTAATTCATTATCGATCATAAGAGAAGAGCGAAGTCTTAAACTTTTTCCTCCTTCTTTTCTTGCTTCACGACAATTGGTGCATTCACAAAAAGGAGCGGGATAGCCCTCGGCAGAAGCAGTTCCCAGGAAAAATAATTTCATATCATGATCTCCTTTAGCCTTTTATTGCCCCTGTGGTTATACCTTTAACTATATACTTCTGCATAAATACATAGAACAAAACAACGGGAATAACCGCCAGGGTTAATCCCGAAAGAGCGAGTCCCCATTCACTGTAATACTGTCCTACAAAAATATATTGAGACAAAGGAATAGTCTTAATGGCTCTTTTTTGTAGCACAAGAAGGGGTAATAAAAAGTCATTCCAAATCCATAATGTATCAAGAACAACTATCGTACTGGTAACCGGGGCAAGCAAGGGAAATACAACTTTAAAAAAGATTTGAAAACGAGAACATCCGTCAATTGCAGCTGCTTCTTCCAATTCTTTAGGAATTGTTTTAACAAAACCATGGTAAAGAAATATTGCAAAATTACATCCTATTCCCCAATATACAATTATTATCCCGGGGATGGAATTAGAAAGGTGCAATTTCTTTATCACTATAATTAAAGGAATCATTATAGAATGAAAGGGAATAATCATCGAAAAAACGATAATAATAAATATAAACCAGCTTAGTTTACCAGGTGTTCTTGCTAATATATATCCAGCCATTGAACTTACTAAAACAATTCCCGATACACTTGCAATAGTAATAATTAAACTATTTAAAAATACTCTTGGATAATCTGTTTTTATCCATGCTTTTATATAATTACCTAAATAAAAAGTTTTTGGAAAGCTGGTGTAAGATGTAACAATCTCTCTTAGTGGTTTAAACGAGTTTATTATAGTAAAGTAAACAGGCATTATAAAAAGTAAAGCAAGTACCCCTAACAAGACAAAAATAACTATATTTTTTATATTTGATGGCTTTAATGTCATTATTATAAAACCACTTCTTTCTTCTTTAAGACTTTAAGCTGAATATAGGTAACTATCATTATAATAATTGCTAAAACCACTGCTTTAGCAATACCATATCCATATCTATCATTCAAAAATGCTTCATTGTATAGATTAAGAGAAATCACTTCGGTTGCATATCCGGGACCACCGCGAGTCATGGCAAATACAAGGTCGAACATCTTAAAGGAATTAGCAATAGTCATAAATAAACAAATATTGATAGAAGGTATCATTAAAGGTAGTATTATATATATAAATTTACCCCAATTAGATGCTCCATCAATCCTTGAAGCATCGATTATTTCACTATTTATTGTTTGTAACCCTGCCAAGTAAATAATCATCATATAACCACTGCCCCTCCAGACAGAAACCAAGGTCACAGAATAAAGGGCAGTATGGGGGTTACCCAACCAACTTTGATTCAAGAAAGGCATTCCCATAAATCTTGACATTTCACCAACAACATTCATAAAGATAAACTGCCAGATAAAACCTACTATAACCATACTGATTACATTTGGCATAAAAAATATGCTTCTTAAAAATCCAATACCTTTTACTGTTCTATCCAGCATTAAGGCAAGGGCAAAAGCAAGAATATTTATAAATATTACATTTAATACGGCATACTTAAAAGTAAAAAATAATGAATTTAGGAATCTTTTGTCAGAAAAAATTTCTTTAAAATTTTCTATACCGATAAATTCTTTTGAAAAGCTTATTCCGTTCCATCTGGTAAAGGAATAAAGTACTCCTGAAAAAAGAGGAAATAGAAAAAAAATGCTATAGAGGATAAAAGCAGGTAGCAGAAAAGAGGAAAAATTAATACTATCTCTTAAGGTTTTGTTTTTGATCACCCTTTTTATTCTCCAATTTAGAATAATAATTTAGGAGGGATAAAAAAACACTTACCCCTCCTAAATTATACTACATTTCCCAATTATTTACTGATTGCTTTCTTCCAGAGATCATCCATTGTTGAACAAACCTGTTCCTTGGTTAATTCTCCTAAATAATATTTTTGCATAAGCTTCCCAATCTCGTTACTCAATCCTGATGCCCAATAAGAATATCCCCAGGGATAAGTTTTATCTGAGTCAATATAGCTCTTTATATCTATGGCAACGGATGAACCAATCGCATCTACTTTAGTTCCTACAACAGAGGAGATTAACTTACATTCTTCAATCCAGATATCTGTTGCCGCTTTACTGGTCATAAAATCTAAAAACTTCTTCGCTGCTTCGATATTTTTTGATTTCGCATTTATACCAATACGATAATCAACATCTACCATTAATCTTGCCATATCTGGGTCTTCAAATACCGGAAGCCCAAACATACCAGCATCAATATCGGGGTTTACATTAAAAACATTCTGCATTGCCCATAAACCCTGAGTCATCATAGCCGTTTTTTCCTGAGCAAACATAGTTGTTTGATTGGTATAATCACTCTCGAACGGTTTTTCATTACAATTTTCTGCAATCAGATTGAAGGTTTCGAAAGCTTTATTCATTTTATCATTCCAGAATTGTGCTTTCCCAGCATTCATCTCTTCAGCAAACTTTATTGGTTCAACTGTCGCAGCCTGACCTATGGCATACATATGTCTTAAAGTCCATTCTTCCTTAAACGCAACCCCAAAAGGAATTACTCCAATATTTTTAATTTTTTGAATAACTTCCTTCAATTCTGAAACAGTTTTGGGTGGACTGGTAATACCTGCCTTTTCAAATAACCTTTTGTTGTATATTACTCCCAGACCAGCAAGGTCAAGCGGCAGAGCATATATCTTTCCATTATAGGTTACAGCAGGTTTTGCAGCCTCAGCAACTCTTTTCATAAAGGGTTCATTGGTAATGTCTTCCAAAATACCGGCATCAACATAACTTATCATGGGAGCTAACCCTTGAACTGCATAAATATCAGGAATATCACCTGAGGCAATTTTAGTCTTTAAAACTGTGATGTAATCTTTGCCTACCGATTCAATCTCTACAGTTATATCTGGATTTTGTTCATTAAAGAGTTTTGCCAGCTTATCTAATTGGTCAACTATCTCAGGTTTGTACTGATAATATTTTAGAACTACCTTTTCTCCTGCAGCAAATGCAGAAGTACAAAACACACAAATTAACAGAATAATTAGAATCCCTTTGAATTTCATCATTTTACACTCCTTTTCTTTAAAATTTATTTAAGATAAATAACTTAAAAAATTTGTTTTAGTTTTATTCTACGGTATGTTAAAAAATAAGAGGTCCACATACTGTAGTTTTATTTCACATTATCACCTCCTCGTATCTTTTCCTTTTTTTTAAGATATAAATCATTACGTTTCTCTTATAACAAGTTCTACATCTAACATTACCTTTTTTATTTTTTTCCGACTACCATTTATACGAGAAAGTAACAGCTTAACACTTTCCGCTCCTAACTCCTGTTTCTTTAATCTGATAGTAGTTAACGCTGGACTGATAAGTGAACTGAAGGGGATATCGTCATAACCGACCAATCCAATATCTTCTGGTATTCTTAAACCTTTTTCCTTTATAGCCTGCATGGCTCCAAAAGCCATCATATCGTTGTAAACAAAGATAGCGGTGAAATTCAGATCTTTTTCCAACATCTGCTTGGTTCTTTCATGCCCATCTTCTATATTTATATCTCCCACACTTATAAGCGACTCATCTAAAGGTATTCTATATTTATTTAATGCCTTTTTATATCCTTCCGACCTCCCTTTAGCAGGAGATTTATATAAAAAACCATTTATTAAAGCTATTCTTTTATGTCCTTTCTTGATTAGATATTCTGTGGCCAAAAATCCCCCTTTAACTTCATCATTATAAATCGCATCTACCTCAATATTTTCAAAATCTCTACCCACAACCACAAATGGGATATTTGCATCAATGAGATTCTTTATATCATCATCTTTATCTTGAACCGGGGTGATAAGTAATCCATCTACTCGTTTTGCCAATAGTAAATTTATCGCATCTTCTTCTTTCTTGTAATCTCGTTGAGTATTGGCAAGAATTATATGGTAGTTTTTCTCTCGGGCTGCTTCTTCCATTCCATTTAAAACCTCGGCATAGAATGGATTCCTGTTGTCTGCTATTACTACTCCTATAGTTCCTGTTTTCTTGGTTCTTAAGGCCACAGCTGCTGCATTACGGATATATCCTAATTCTTTGGCAATCTGGAGTACCCGCTTTTTGGTTTCAAGATTAATATCCGGCTTATTGTTAATTGCTCTTGATGCTGTATTTACCGAAACTCCTGCTCTTTTTGCTACCATCTTTAAAGTTATATACTTCATATTATTTCTTACCTTTCGTTAACGTTACCGATAACGTTAACAATAAAATATCACAAAGTGTTATGTATGTCAATATATTTTAGAGGGAATTTTTAAACTTTTATTAAATGGTTAATTGGAATGGTATTTTTAGGTGGAATTTATTAATTAGGGGTTTGATAAATCAAACCCCTAATTTAACTCATATTCAGGACATCTGTCCTACGGTTTTATATAAATCATTGAGGGCGTATGGTAATACACTTTTTATGGGCAGACACAAGGTCTGCCCCTACATATTATACATTATTATTTTCTTTTCGTGCCGATGTTCAGATAATTAGCAATGTTGGCATCAGCATCCAGGT
>JAHIPN010000254.1 GCA_018894595.1 bacterium | reverse complement strand
TTTTGATTCTTTTAAAGTTAAACTGCCAAATTACGAAGAATTGTGGAAAATATTTAAAAAATTAGAATTTAAAAATCTATTAAAAAAGATTGCTCCTAAAATTAATCATGAAAAAACCAAGTTAAAATTCGATTTGATTGACACTGAAGAAAAATTAAAGGGAGTGATTAATAAAATTATAGAAAGAAAATATTTTGCTTTCTATTTAGTAACTTCCTCAGACAATGCTATTTCATTAAATATTTTAGGAATTGCACTCAGTTTCGAAGGTAATGAAAATTACTATATCCCGCTATTTTCTTTAAATTTACTAGAAAATACTAAACGCCTTTCTCTTGAATTGGTTTTAAGTCAGTTGCGTTCATGTTTCGAAAATAAAGGGATTAGTAAGATTGGCTATTACCTAAAGTTTAATTTTGTGTTGCTTCGTAGGCATAAAATAGAATTAGAAGGAAATAATTTTGATACTATGATAGCTGCCTATTTGTTAAACCCTTCAAGCGAGAATTACAATTTAGAAAATTTATTTTGGGAATTCTTAAAATATTTAAAAAATAATGAAGATAAAGAAGGCAAACAAAATACCATTACGGGCATAGAAGATGCTTGCGAAAACGCTCAAAATATATTGAAGTTAAAAAATATTTTAAAAGAAAAAATGGAAGAAAAAAAATTAATTTCTTTATTTAAAAAGATAGAGATGCCTTTGGTAAAGGTATTAGGAGAAATGGAAATCAATGGTATTAAAGTTAATATTGGTTTTTTAAAAGAGGTGTCCCAACAAGTTGATTCCCGACTTAGAGACTTAAAGAAAAATATTTATGATTTAGCCGGAACCGAATTTAATATTGATTCTCCTAAACAGTTGAGTGTTATACTTTTTGAGAGGTTAAAACTACCGGTAATTAGAAAGACAAAAACTGGTTACTCTACTAATGCAGGCGTACTTAATATTTTAGCCCCTCAGCATAAAATTGTATCCTTCATTCTGGAGTATAGAGGATTAAGCAAACTAAAGAATACCTATATTGACAAATTGCCCTTTTTAGTAAATAGCAAAACCAGGAGGATACACACCTCTTTTAACCAAACTGTTACTTCTACCGGAAGATTAAGCAGTAGTGAACCCAACCTTCAGAATATTCCTATTAGAACCGAAATAGGGAGAGAAATCAGGAAAGCTTTTATTGCAGAGGAAGAATTTGTGCTATTATCCGCAGATTATTCTCAGATAGAGTTACGTATTTTGGCTCATCTCTCTCAGGATGAAAGTTTGCTCAATGCTTTTAAAAAAGATGAAGATATCCATACCCATACTGCCTCGGAAATATTTGGTCTTGATCAAAATATAATTAGCAAACAGATGAGAAAAATGGCCAAAGTAATTAATTTTGGTATTATTTATGGAATGAGCAGTTATGGGTTAGCACGCAATTTAGGGATAGGAAGAGAAGAAGCCGAAAAATATATTAATAATTATTTTTTTAGATATCAAGGGGTAAAAAAATATATTGAAAGGGAGAAAGAGGAAGCTCGGAAGAAGGGATACGTAATAACTTTATTAAACCGAAGGAGATATTTAGAAGGCATAAATAGTAGAGATAAAAATATTCGTGAATTCAACGAAAGAATTGCTATTAATGCTCCCATTCAAGGAAGCGCAGCTGATTTAATAAAATTAGCTATGATTAAAATAGATGAATCTTTTAAAAAAGAACGATTTAAAAGTAGATTACTACTCCAAATTCATGATGAATTAATATTTGAGATTTACCAGCCAGAGTTAGAAAAAGCCAAAACTATTATAAAGGATATTATGGAACATAGCTTAAAACTTTCTGTTCCCATAAAGGTAAATTTGAAGACGGGTAATAATTGGGCAGAGCTCAATTAGTATATCGTATATCGTATATCGTATATCGTGAAGAAAATAAAAAGAGAAAAAAGTAGGGGCGTATTGCATACGCCCCTGATGGCTCGAAAAAAATAGAATTCAGGAGTCAGAAGACAGAAGACAGAAGTAGGGGCTCGATTCATCGAGCCCGAAAGAAAATAATCACTGAACGGGGCGGATAAATCCGCCCCCTACACTAAAAACCAATAACTAACGACTATTCACTATTCACTAACGACTAATTCAGGAGAGGAATCATGGCATTAATTGTTGGTCTTACGGGCGGAATTGTCGGCGGTAAGAGTACAGTAGCATCAATGTTTAAAGATTTAGGTACCAAAATTGTTGATGCTGATAAACTTGGTCACAGTGTAATTTTACCCCACAGACCTGCCTGGGAAAAAATAACTAGATTGTTTGGAAAAGGTATTTTACAAAATGACCTAACTATTGATAGAGAAAAATTAGGTAAAATAGTCTTTGCAAACCAGGCTCGCTTAAAGAAATTAAATGAAATTACTCATCCTGAAATAATAAAATTGATTAAAAAAGAGATAAGTTTAGCAAAACATAGAACTCATAGTCAAGAAAAAATATTAATTGTTGATGCTGCGTTAATCTATGAAGCGAAGATAGATAGATTAATGGATAAGATAATAGTCGTATATATAAATGAAGATGAACAAGTAAAGAGATTGGCCAAGAGAAATAATTTATCCAAAGATGAAGCCTTACAGAGGATAAAATCTCAAATGCCCATGAAAGAAAAAGTTAAAATGGCTGACTATGTGATAGATAATAGTAGTTCATTGGATACGACTAGAGAACAAGTAGAAAAAATTTGGCGGAGTCTCGTATCTCGTATCTCGTGAATCGTATCTCGTTATTAGCGTATAGCGGGTAAAATTAGTTAGTTGGTTAGTTAGTTAGCTGGTTAGGAAAAAGAAGTCAGAAGTCAGAAGCCAGAATAAAATAGTAGGGGCAGACCTTGTGTCTGCCCATAATATGTAATATGGTGTAGGGGCACGATGCATCGTGCCCAAGGCAAAAAAAAGATAATAAAACAGGAAGGGCACAATTCATTGTGCCCCTACAAAATCATAAAAACTGTAAGGGCGTATTGCATACGCCCAAGGAAAGCTTTTAGTTTTAAGTTTTTAGTTTAATAAAGGGATTGCCGCGGGTGGCACTCAATATTACTTGAGTACCTCCCTCTCAATGACAATTGAAACAGATTATTTTTTATTTCTCTAACGATATACGAAATACGATATACGAAGAAGGGGTGGTTAATATGAGCCTTGCTGAAATTATTAAAGTTGCTCGAGGAGAGGGGAAAGCAGATCTATTATTAAAAAGTGGAAAGATAATAAATGTTTTTTCCGGAGAAATATATACTACCGATGTAGCAATTCATAAGAATATGATTGTAGGTTTAGGAGAAGGGTATATCGCTGATAAGGAAATTGATATATCTAACAATTGTCTGTCTCCCGGATTTATTGATGGACATATTCACTTAGAAAGCTCTATGGTAAAAATTTCGGAATTTGCCAAAACTGTAGTACCAATGGGGACAACTTCGGTGATTATTGATCCTCACGAAATTGCCAATGTATTGGGTTTAGAGGGTATCAGATATATGTTGGAATCCAGCAAATATAACCCTTTAAATATTTTTATGATGCTTCCTTCTTGTGTTCCTGCTTCATCTTTAGGAACTTCCGGAGCAAATCTTAGCGTAAATGATTTATTTCCCCTTTTAGACGAAAAATGGGTTTTAGGGCTAGGAGAGATGATGAATTTTCCGGGAGTTTTAAACCAAATTCCTGAGGTTTTAGATAAAATAGTAGTGTCCTCAAAAAAATGCATTGACGGACATGCTCCTAATTTATCCGGTAAGGATCTTTGTGCCTATGTTTCTGCTCAAATTAGAT
>JAHIPN010000253.1 GCA_018894595.1 bacterium | reverse complement strand
GAATATTTTCAAAATAATCCTTTAAGAAGTGGGAATATGATAGAGATAATCCAAAAGGAAAACCAGATAAAAAGGAAGAGAAATTTTGGAAGGATTTTATATAAATCGTAGCACCACGACGTGCTGTGCTGAACGAGATGTATTGAATAAAGAAGACACGGCTCGCCGTGTCTCTACAGGACGAAAAAGTTATATTAAATCCTTTTGTAAATATTTGTAGCAGCACGGCGTGCCGTGCTGAATCACCAAGGATAAAATTAAAATAATACAATAAGAGTGGATAAAATGAAAACCGTAATGATATTTTTTTTGATAATGACTTTAGCTATCAGCTTATTCGGAGCAAATATTGCTTTGGCTGACAATAATGTGTTGACTGAACTTGAGGCTCAACAACTGAAGATATTAAAGCTTTCCAAAGTAGTAGAAGGACAACCTTCAACTATTAAATTAAAAGAAGACATAGAAAGATATAAGATAGGATTGGAATTATACCAACAGAGTAATTACCAGCAAGCCATTTCCGAATTGCAAAAGGTAAAATATTCTACCCTAAATTTACCTCTTTATATTAAATCCCAATATCTATTGGGGGATTGTTATAGAAAGATTGAAGATTGGGATAGGGCGATAGAAATATATAAAGACTTAGTAGTAGATGACCCCATTTTGACTGATTATTCCCTCTTTCATCTGGCTGAAACCTATAGACTAAAAGGTGAAAATCGCGAATCTACGGCTACTTATCAACAAATAACAGAGAATTTTCCGCAAAGTCTAATTATTTCAGAGACCAATTACCAAATAGCTCAGAATTATCGCGAGTTAAATGATATAACTTCTGCGGTAATTTATTATAAAAAGATCTTGGAAGATTTTAAAGATAGCCAGCTTAAAGCAAAAGTTTTACTTGAGCTTTCTGAGATATATTGGCAAGAAAAAAAATATATTGATTCTCTTAACTGTTTATATGAGATATTGGATGAAGGCTATAGACTTAGGAGGAATTCAGAACCGGAAGAGTTGTTGATTAGATATTTTTATAAGATTCAAGAAGATTTGAAAGAAATCGAGGTTCCTTACCATATAATGGTAAAATGTGCAGATATTTTGTTTAAATATCGTCAGTATAATTTAGCTGGAGATTTATATCAGGAAGCTATTAAGGCTTTTCCTGAAGCTCTTGATATTGCAGAAGTTTACTATAAGAGAGCAAGGGCTTTGTATCATAAACAGGAATATAAGGAAGCTGTTAACCAGTGTGAGGAGATTATAGCAAAATTTCCTCCCGGCGAAATTACTATTAGAGCAAATTACCTTGGAGGCAATTCTCTGCGTTCCTTGGGAGAGCGTTATTTAGCAATAGACAAGTATGAAAAAATTATCGCGCAATACCCCGAAAGCTATTATGCCCGGCAAGCTTATCTGCGTCTGGCGGAATCTTATTTTCAGTTAAAAGAAACAGAAAAGGGGATTTCCCTATGGAGAGAATTGATTAGCAAGTATCCTAATAGTTATGAATCAATGACTTCTCTATGGGATTTAGCTCGATATTATAGCAATAATAATGCTGATTCTGAGGCATTAGATTACTATCGAGAATTATCAGAGAGATTTTCTCAGAGCAATTTGGGAGATGATGCCCTGTACTGGAAGGGAAAGATTTTAGAGAGTATAGGTTCAGATGAGGAGGCAAAAACTGCCTATGAAAAACTCATTCGGGAATATCCTTTGAGTTATTATACTGAAAGAATTACTGAACAGAGAAGTGATATTAGTTTTGTTTGGCCTGCTTCTGTCTCCAAGAAAGAAGATTTTATAAATTTAGAGGAATTTTTAAAAAAATATGATAAAATAGAGGGAAAGGGCCAGCTGTCACTGCTCAAAGCAGAATTATTTGAAGAGATTAGTTTTTATAAAGAATCGATAGTTGAATTAAAGGGAACATTAAATTACTATCCCGGAAACATCTTTTTATTATTTAAGCTAAGCGATACTTATAAAAAGAACAAGGATTATTACGATTCATTAAATTATGCGGAGATAATATTTAATTATTTAGAAGATAATCGCCAGTTAGAGGAATTACCTCTTGAATTATGGGAAAGTCTCTATCCTCTTTATTATCAGGATTTGATTAGAGAACGGGCTTTGGAATACGAAATAGACCCCTTGCTCGCCCTGGCTATGATAAGAGAGGAGAGTCGATTTAATGTTTGGAATGAATCTGTTGCCGGGGCAAGGGGATTGATGCAGATAATTTTTTCGACCGGGGAATGGATTGCCCAGAAATTAAATATTGAAGATTTTAATGATGATATGCTCTTTGTTCCCGAGATTAATATTGATTTGGGTTGCTGGTATATCAATTACCTAAAAGAAAGATTTTTAAATGATTCTATTTTGATAATTTCTGGTTATAATGCCGGTCCAGGTACAACCAGTAAGTGGTTAAAGCAATATGATAGGTCTGACCTGGATAATTTTGTAGAAAATGTTCCTTATTCCGAGACCAGAGAGCATATAAAAAAAGTAATGAAATCTTACCAGATGTATAAAAGATTGGCACAGGTTTTAAGCGAAGAGTAAATGGAATGGTTTTTGCTGGATTAAAAAAGGAGGTAAAAGTTCGGTACGGCGGACTTAAGAACAAATGACGAGTAAAGTAAAAGCTCAACTTTTTTGTCTTCACTGTAACAAAGAAACCAATCATACTATTACCTATAAAGGTGAATATTTAGAAGATATTAAGTGTAATATTTGCGGCAACGAAATCAGAATTAACCGGGAAAAATTATTGGAAACCTACACTGCAGATTTTATAGATAGAGTGTTAACCAAACCTCATCGAATAACTGAGGAGATAAAAAAAGATCTATCCCATTTTTTAAAGTCTATACCCATCAGAATTTTAACTAAGCCCTATCGGGTTGCACGGGAGATAGGAGATATGCTGCATAAAGAAAAGGATAAAAGCGGAAGGTGAAAAATTAATTAGCCAATTGACCAATTCTCCAATTCACCAA
Organism: bacterium; assembly: GCA_018894595.1. The sequence goes on along the minus strand of JAHIPN010000253.1, from coordinate 1,595 downwards.
TTGTTTAGTCGATAGTGAATAGTAATTCGTATCGTGTGAAGAAAATCAGAAGTCAGGAGTAGGGGCACGATGTATCGTGCCAATAACAAGAAAGGAAGGGCACAATTCATTGTGCCCCTACAAAATCATAAAAAAAGGGCGTATTGCAATACCCCATATTTAAAAAATAGATAAAAAAATTGACAAAATCATCAAAAAACAATAATATAATATAAAGAAATCAGCATAAACCAAGGGAGATTTATGAGATGGAAGAATATTTAACTGCAAAACAAGTAGCGAAATATTTACAAGTAAAACCTCTTACTGTCTATCAATGGGCAAGAACCAATAAGATTCCGGCAGTTAAAATTGGAAGAATCTGGCGTTTTAAAAGGAATGTTATTGATAATTTTTTAGAAAAGAAAGCCAATAAGAACAAGAAATAGTAAAATAAATCGTAAAGTCCTTACTAAAATTGAAAAAAATAGCTGCTTGAGGGGACTTCTTAATTGTTTATTTTACCTCATTTATGGTTATTAATTTATGAAAACAGGAGGATAGAGGATGTATGTAGCACAAAAACATAATAGAAACAAGAAAAGTTCTACTATTTTAGCAACCCTACTTTTATTATTTATCTTTTCAGTTTCTTTTTACTCTTTTGCTGATAATAATGATGAATTTATCGCTCATAAAGTAATTAAGGGTGATACTCTATGGAGCATCTCCAAACAATACAATATATCCTTGGAACCAATCTTAGCTTTTAATAGTATTAAAGATAAAGATACTTTATCCATCGGTCAGATAATTAAAATTCCTCAAGATAATCTCCCTGCCGCTGATTATACGATGCATATCGTAAAAAAGGGAGAGACTTTATGGTTAATTGCCCAGCGATACAATCTTACTGTAAATTTAATCCTTGCCACCAACGATATCGCTAATTCAGAATTAATTTCTATCGGGCAAGAAATAAAAATTCCTTTACATAAGGATGCTGTTACCGAAACAAATATTGTTAGTCAGCCAGTTATTGATAAAAAGAACAATAACATTAATAATAATATCAGTCAGCCCGAAAAGGCGAAACCGATTGTTTACACAGTTAAAGCAGGTGATAATCTATGGAATATTGCCCGAAAATATGGAGTTTCGGTTGAAGTTATTATTGAGGTAAATAATCTTAGAGACAAAGACCTCTTATCTCTTGGCCAAAAATTAGAAATTCCCGCAATAGGAGGAGGAGTATCTAACTCTAAACAAAAACAGGAACCAACTATTGTAACTTATACCGTGGTAAAAGGAGATACCCTGTGGAGCATATCCCAGAGATATGATGTAAAGATGACTTCTATCATTTCTGTTAATAATTTAAAAGAAATATCCCGACTGTCTATAGGTCAAAAATTGAAGCTGCCCATAACTAATATGGATATTGCCAAAGCAGAAGGATATAGTCAGGATGCTGAAGCAGAGGAAATAATTTATTATGTAAAAAAAGGAGAAAGTCTCTGGAGTATTTCGCGCGAATATAATGTAAAATTAGAGTCAATTATTGCAGCTAATAGTATTACTGATGCTTCCAAAATTTCTACAGGACAGCAATTGAG
>JAHIPN010000252.1 GCA_018894595.1 bacterium | reverse complement strand
TACCCAGGATGGATATTTGAAGCGCCTTCCTTTAGGCACTTATAGAAAACAGAGGAGGGGAGGAAAGGGTAAAGTTGGAATGACCACCAAATTAGAAGACCTTGTAGACCAGGTGTTTGTCACTACCAACCTTCATGATATTTTATTTTTCACCAACAAAGGGATAGTTTATAGAAGGAGAGCATACCAGATTCCTGAGGGAGGGAGGACTTCCCGAGGAGCCGCCATAGTTAATTTATTAGGCATTGAGAAGGATGAACATATTACTACGATTATTCCTATAGAAAGCAATGAAATTGCAGAATCAAAAGAAGAAAATAACGAAAAGTATCTGTTTATGGCTACCAAAAAAGGAAAAATAAAAAAGGTTCCCCTTTCCCATTTTTATAATTTAAGAAATGTAGGGATTGTCGCTATACGTCTTTTTCCAGAGGATGAATTGATTGGAGTAAGGCTTGCTGGGGAAGAAGACAAGATCATTTTAACTACCAAAAGAGGGAATTCTACTTGTTTTTCAGGGAACCAAATAAGGCCCTTAACCAGGGTCGCTTGTGGTTCAAAGGGGATATCTATAAATGAAAATGATCATCTTCTGAATATAAGTTTAGTTAGTCCGGGAACAGATGAAGACTTATTAATAGTTACCGAAGGTGGAATTGCTAAAAGAACCCCCCTAAAGAAGTTTAGAGAAGCCAAGAAAAGGGGTGGCAAAGGAGTAAAATCTATTAAATTAACCAAAGAAAAAGGTCTGGTAGTAGCAGTTAAAGTGGTAAAAGAAGAAGATGAAATAGTGTTAATCAGTCAGCAAGGAATTGTAATTCGGGTCCCGGTTAAAGAAGTCCATAAAACAGGAAGATATACACAGGGAGTTAAGGCAATGAACCTTGCTCCGGAAGACATAGTGGCCAGCGTTGCCCTGGTGTCGAGTGAAAATATTGACCTGGGCTAACTCAACCCAGCGGAACCCAGAGAATTTTTGACAAAATTAAGTCTGAGTGATAAAATTATAAAAATTTAATAACAGGCCGATGATGGGAAGAGTAGGTTGAAAGTTTTATCACGGAAATTTTTCGACCGAAGACCAGCCTGGAGGCTTAAGATGAATCTTGCAAAAAGAGTAAATCTTTCGGGAGAAGACCCTTATAGCTATTAAGAGAGCCCCAAAAACACATTGTCTTCGGGGAAATAAAGTGGAACCGCGGAAATCTTTCGTCTTTATATTTAACATATAAGGCGAAGGATTTTTTTATATGCTAACGACTAAAGAGAAAGGCTGGTAGATAATTATGAAGAAAAATACGATTAATATCGGGATATTAGGATTGGGTACGGTAGGCCAGGGCACCCTTAAGATTTTGCAGGAGAATAAAGAGTTTATAGAGCAAAAGATATATCCTAAAAAAATAATCTTAAAGAAATTGGCAGATAAAGATAAAACCAAAATTCTGCCCGACAAAAAATTCTACAAAATTTTTACTGATTCTGCCGAAGAAATAATAAATGATCCGGAAATAGATATCGTAGTAGAGACTATAGGTGGTTTTGAGCCGGCAAAAAGTTTGATTATGCAGGCCCTTAGGTCGGGAAAACACGTAGTTACTGCCAATAAAGAAGTGATAGCCAAGGCAGGATATGAAATTCTGGAATTAGCCCGGGAAAATAAGGTGTATTTTCTTTTTGAAGCAAGTGTTGCCAGCGCTATCCCTATTATCGGGGCACTTTCCCATTCTCTCACTTCTTATAGATTAAAGGAGATAATAGGAATTCTAAACGGCACTACCAATTATATCCTCACCAAGATGAGTGAAGAAGGCAAAGGTTATAAAGAGGCCCTAAAAGAGGCACAAGAGAAGGGGTATGCCGAGGCCGATTCCGGAAAAGATATTGATGGGTTTGATGCTTTTAATAAGATATTTATCCTTTCTGCCATTGCCTTCAGGGCGAAGATCAACCCGGATAATATCTATTATGAGGGGATAAGAAATATTGCTAAGCTGGATATAGAATATGCCCGGGAGTTGGGCTATACCATTAAACTCCTGGCTTTGTCCCGAAATACAGGTCCGGATTTGGATATAAGGGTTCATCCGGCATTAATACCTAAAAGGCATACTTTAGCTAATATCGGTGGTGTCTACAATGGGATTCTGATTCGGGGAGGGGAGTTTGGAGACTTAACCTTTTCCGGTCTGGGAGCCGGAGCTTTACCTGCGGGAAGCATGATTGTCAGTGATATAGTAGAGATAATTAAAAATTATGATAATTACAATAACCGCTATAATTATTTTGAAAAGAAAAAGATCAGGGATTTCAGCCAAACTTATTCTCCTTATTATTTAAGGATCAGGGTAAAAGATAGGCCCGGGGTTTTAGCAGAGATTGCCGGTGTTTTTGCCCGGAAAAAAGTCAGCTTTCTTTCGGTTATACAAAAGGGAGAGGCCGGAGAAGTAGCAGATATTGTTTTCTTAACCCATCAGGCCAAAGAAGGCAATGTCCAAGAGGCCTTAAAGGAAGTTGCTCGCTTAGAATGCGTAGAAAAAATATGCAGTGCCATCAGAGTGGTGGAAATTTAAAGGAGAGAATTTATGATAAAAATTAGAGTTCCGGCGACTACCGCTAACCTGGGTCCGGGTTTTGATTGCCTGGGTCTGGCTTTAAAATTATATTTAAATCTGGAGATAGAACAGATAGAAGAGGGCCTGGTTATTGAATACCATGGAGAAGGAGCGGAAAAGTTTTCGGCTAAAAAGAAAGAGGATACCCTGATCTGGAAATCTATAAACCTGGTTTTAAAAAGAACTTATAAAGATATCCACAAAAAGGGATTAAAGATAAGAGTGTTCAATGAAATACCTATTACCCGGGGATTAGGCAGTAGTGCGTCAGCAATAATAGGGGGAATAGTGGGGACAACCAAACTCTGTAATATTAATTTAACTAATCAGGAGATGCTTGAGTTAGCTCTTTCTTTAGAAGGGCATATGGACAATATTGTCCCTGCCCTAATCGGGGGACTTACCCTGGCCTATAAAACAGACCAGGAAGAGATAAGGTGGGCCAAGATTAAAACCCCGCTTGATTTACGAATTGTGCTGGCGATACCGGAATTTACTTTAAATACAGAAGAGATGAGAAAAGTTTTGCCCCAAAAAGTAGCGTTAGCCGAGGCGATATTTAATTTAAGCAGATCTGCTCTTTTAGTTAATGCCTTGCAAAATTCCGATTGGGAAGCGTTAGCCGAGGCTATGGAAGATAGACTGCATCAGCCTTATAGGACACCCTTTATCCCGGGGATTGAAGATATGTTCTCCCAAATTAAAAAAACGGGCTTAGCCGGTGCTGCCCTAAGCGGTTCCGGACCCTCGGTAGTTTCTTTAACTAAAAAGGGTCAAGAGGAAGCGATAGGCAAGATAATGAAAGATGCTTTTTTATATGCAGGGGTAACTTGCCGCACCCTGGCATTAGAAGTCGATTTAGAAGGAACGAAAACAGTATATAGTATGTAGTGAAGAAGCCAGAATTAAGTAGCCAGAAGCCAGAATAAATTCTTATCTCGTGAACCGTATCTTGTTTAGGATTAGCTATTTGGTTACCTGGTTAACTAATTAAAGAATTGATACCGGGTCAGTGTAGGGGCACGATGCATCGTGCCCAAAGGTACCAAATAACCCGGGGCGGATGAATCCGCCCCCTACACAGATTCGTGGCAATAACATAAAACATAATAAAATAAACTGTTAACTGAAAACTATAAACCTGTTTTATGCTAACGACTATTCACTAACGACTAGTTAAGGAGTGAATCTTTTACCGATGAATAAAATTATAGTGCAAAAATACGGAGGAAGCTCGGTGGCAAATATCGAGCGGGTAAAAAAGATAGCCGAAAAAATAGTAGAAAAAGCAAAAGAAGGAAATAAAGTAGTGGTAGTAGTTTCGGCGATGGGGAAAACCACCGATGAATTAATCAAGATGGCTGGCCAAATTACCTCCTCTCCTGATGAACGAGAATTAGATATGCTAATTTCTACCGGCGAACAAGTTTCTATCGCCCTGCTAACTATGGCTATTCATTCCCTGGGTTGGGAAGCCATTTCTTTTACCGGAATGCAGGCCGGGATTGTTACCAATGCCGTTCATACTAAAGCCAAGGTTACCGCCGTAAACCATAAAAAATTAAAGTTAGCTTTAGAAAAAGGTAAAATAATTATCGTAGCCGGCTTTCAGGGTATTAACACCAATGGTGATATCACTACTTTGGGTAGAGGAGGGTCAGATACTACCGCTATAGCCCTGGCCGCTCAGCTGGAGGCAGACGGATGTGAAATCTATACCGATGTCGATGGAGTCTACACTGCTGACCCGCGAATTGTCCGCACAGCCCGTCGAATCCCGGTAATTTCTTATGATGAAATGGCCGAGATGGCTAGTTTGGGGGCCAGAGTGATGCACTACAGAGCTATAGATTTGGCCAGAAATTATAAAGTAAAGATTTTAGTTAAATCGTCTTTTGTTGAAGGAGAAGGTACACTTATAAAGGAGGTAGACCCGATGTTAGAAAAAGTAATCGTAAGGGGAGTAACCCAGGAGACCAATGTAGGTAAAATCGTAGTCCGGGGGGTTCCGGATGTTCCAGGCGTAGCTTATAAATTATTTAAAGCCTTAGCTGAAGAAGAGATAATTGTAGATATGATTATCCAAAGCGCCCACCATAACCAGGTTAATGATATCGCCTTTACCGTTGCTTTAAACGATTTTAATAAGTCTATTCGAATTACCAAACAAATAGCAGATAAAATTGGGGCCAAAGGAGTAATATCCGAACCGGAAGCAGCCAAAGTCTCCATCGTGGGAGCAGGCATTACCAGTGACCCGGCTATAGCCGCCCGAATGTTCGGTGCCTTAGCCAAAGAAGGGATAAATATTGATATGATCAGTACTTCCGGAATTAGAATATCCTGTCTGATCAGCGCTTCCCGCATAGAAGATGCGGTAAGAGCAATCCATAAAGAATTTAATTTAGATAAAGCAGGTGAAGAAAAATGAAAAAACATAATGTAGCTGTCGTAGGAGCTACCGGAGCGGTAGGGGAAGAGATGAGATTAGTTTTAGAAGAGAGAAAATTTCCGATTGAAAAATTAAGCCTCTTCGCATCTGGTCGTTCAGCAGGCAGAGCATATCAATTTAAGGGAGAAAAAGTTATAGTCCAGGAATTAAGAGATGATTCTTTTAATGGGATTGATATTGCCCTTTTTTCAGCCGGCGATGAAGTAAGTGCCCGTTTTGCCCCCCTGGCAGTCCGGCAGGGGACGATAGTGATAGACAATTGTAAATATTTCCGCATGGATCCCCAGGTTCCTCTGGTAGTTCCGGAAGTAAACCCAGATGATTTAAAATGGCACAAGGGTTTAATCGCTAATCCCAACTGTTCTACCATTCAGATGGTGGTGGCTTTAAAGCCTATCTATGATGAGGCAGGGATAGAAAGAGTTGTAGTGGCCACTTACCAGAGCGTTTCGGGGACCGGGAAGGAAGCCATAGAAGAGTTAAAAAATCAGGCTGCCTCTATTGCCAAAGGTGAAGAATTTGAAATCAAAGCCTATCCTTATCAGATAGCTTATAATGCGCTCCCTCATATTGGTTCTTTTAAAGAAAATGGCTATACTTCCGAAGAGATGAAGATGTTAGATGAAACCAGAAAGATATTGGGAGATAATAATATCCGGGTTGCTGCTACCACGGTGAGAGTTCCGATCTACCGGGCTCATTCGGAAGTAGTCCACATAGAAACTAAAAAGAAAATTTCGGTGCAAAAGACCCGGGAAATATTAAGTGCCTTCCCCGGGATTAAAGTGATTGACAATCCGGAAAAATTAGAATATCCTCTGCCTTTATTTGCCGAGGGAAAGGATGAAGTCTTTGTAGGAAGAATCAGAGAAGACATCTCTACCGAAAACGGTCTGATAATGTGGGTAGTATCCGATAATCTGCGAAAAGGCGCCGCCCTAAACGCCGTCCAAATCGCCGAAAAAATTATTGAAGGGAAATTATTGTTAAAATAAAAACATGAATAAATGTCAAGGGGAAAATTTAACTAACAGCAAAAATGAAAAAAACCAAATAAAAAATCTTAGTTGCATGTTCAGACCTCATGTGGTAAATTATAGTTAACTTAGTAATAATATACCTGAGTAGTTACCAAGGAAAATTGGGATAATTTATGACGGAATATGCAGTTATCATTAACGATCTAAAATATTGTTATCGTGGGGAAAAGGAATTTGCTCTTGATGGAATTTCTCTAAAGATCCCCTACGGTGAATTTTTAGTCATTATGGGTGCCAGTGAGGCAGGCAAGAGTACCTTGTGCGCGTGTATTAATGGCCTGATCCCTCATTATATGAAAGGAAAGTATAAAGGGAAAGTAATTGTTCTTGGCCAAAACATTCAGGAAACAAATGTTCCTGCAATGGCCGAGAATGTTGGAATTGTTTTTCAGGATTTTGAGGCTCAATTATTTTCAACAAATGTTGAATTAGAAGTTGCGTTTGGACCCGAAAACTTTGCAATTTCCAGAGAGGAAATCAAAAAACGCATTGATGAAAACCTGGAATATGTTGGTTTGGAAAGTTTTCGTAACCGCTCTCCATTCACTTTGTCTGGAGGGCAAAAGCAAAAATTGGCGATTGCATCAGTTCTTGCTATGCATCCAAAGATTTTGGTTATGGATGAACCCACTACAGATTTAGATCCGATTAGTAAGAAGGGTATTATTGATATTACTAATAAATTGCGATTACGTGATGATATCACGCTTATCGTAGTTGAACATGAAACAGAAGAAGTATTAAATGCAGATCGGATTGCTCTGATTAAAGACGGAAAGATTTTTAAAATTGGTCCTGTACGGGATATTTTTCAAGAAGTAGAAATGTTAGAGGATTTGGGGGTTATGCCACTCGGAATCCCTAAATTCTTTACAAAGATCGACCCCAAACCTCCTTTTCCATTAACGATTGAAGAAGGAATAGAAAAGTTTAAAAACTTAAATCTGTATGTTTCCGAAACCAAATATCAGGATATGCTGGAGCAAGAGGAAGCATCAAATCATGCATTCGATACACCGATCATTCAGTGTGAAAATTTGGAATACACTTATCCTAACGGGGTAAAAGCTCTCAAAGGAATAAATCTTAAAATAAATCAGGGTGAAATGGTCGCTATCATTGGCCAAAATGCTAGCGGAAAGACAACTTTAGCAAAACATTTTAATGGTCTGCTTGAGCCGACAGGTGGTAATGTTTTGGTTGATAATAAATCAACAAAGGAACAAGGAATTTTTAAACTTGGACAAAAAGTTGGTTACGTATTCCAAAATCCAGATCACCAAATTTTTTCCGAGTTTGTGTACGACGAAGTTGCATTTGGTTTAAAATTACGCGGTATTCCTAAAGAACAAATCGATGAACGGGTCAGCGAGGCATTAGTTGCTGTTGGTTTATCCGGATTTGAAAAGGAAGACCCATTCAGTTTAACAAAGAGTGGTCGCCAGAGAGTGGCGGTAGCATCAATTTTAGCAATCCAACCAGATGTATTAATTCTTGATGAACCGACGACGGGGCTTGATTATCAAGAACAACGAAGCATGATGGATATGGTGAAAAGACTCAATGAAGCAGGCGGCACGATTATTTTTATAACGCATCACATGTGGGTTGTTGCAGAATATGCCAAAAAAGTATTTGTTCTCAAGGATGGTCAATTATTATTACAGGGCAACACAAGAGATGTGTTTTCCCATGAAAAAACACTTGAAGAGTCATTTTTACGTCCCCCTCATTTTGTTCAATTTTCAAATTGTTTAGGAAAAACTTTCCTATCACCGGATGAAATGATTCTATGTCTCGAAAATGGCAGTAAATCATGATTGAACTTTATCTAGACTACAACACAATTATGCATAGACTGGATGCACGCACAAAAATTTTGATTTTTATTCTTAATTTCATCGCGATGGTTCTATTTGACCATCCGTTGTATTTATTACCAATCACCAGTTTGATTTTGCTTCAAGCAGCTTTAGCGAAAGCATGGGTGAATATTTGGAGAATTCGTTTCCTATTAACTGTACTTATCATTACCGGTATTTTTATGTGGAATATTTTTGCCAGCGGTGCAACGCATTTGTTCTGGATATTTGATCTTGAATCGATGTTGTATAGCATTTGCCG
>JAHIPN010000251.1 GCA_018894595.1 bacterium | reverse complement strand
TCACTCCGGGCTAAGCACCGAAACGACTATACCGTCGGGCGGACGGGAATTAACGCTTGTGGAGATGCTAAGGTTGCAGCCGCAAGGCAGTGGGTGTCACTGAAGCAAGAATCCACGGGGCTTGCCTCGTGTGAGCGTCAAAAATATAATTAAAAAAGGAGGTATAAAATATTATGAAAAAGGGGGAGATAATTTAACCATACTTTCAAATTTAGTTCATTGTTCATTTAAAATCTAATTAATAAGGAGAGAATAAAATGAAAAGGTCTGTAATATTTTTTATTTGTGTAGTATGTGTGATTTTTCTTTTTAGTCATGTTGTTTCGGCTGAGAAGATGCAAGTAATGCTTTATTCCTCTATGAAAGACACCCAGTTATCGGCTTTAAAAGAAGCATTTATGAGCAAATACCCTAATGTTCAAATGGATTATTATACTGCGGGTACGGGAAAGGTTATGACAAAAATTGCTGCTGAAAAACAAGCAGGAAAAATATGCACAGATATTATCTGGGTTGGAGAACCTACAAATTATATAACATTTAAAGAGGAAGGGGATTTATTAGCTTATGAATCTCCGGAGGCTGCAACCATACCTTCTGCTTTAAAAGATAAAGATAATTATTACTGTGCTGCAAGAATTATAACTTTGGGTCTCGTCTATAATACCAATAATGTTAAAGGTGAAGATATTCCTAAAGATTGGGCCGATCTTTTAAATCCTCGTTTTAAAGGTTTAATAACAATGACTGACCCGGTTTTTTCAGGTACAACCCTATATACGGTAGCAGCTTTTGTACAAAATGAAGAATTTGGTTGGGAATATATACAACAGCTAAAGGAAAATGGTATTAAACTACAAACAGGTTCAAGTGGTGTCGTAAATGCTGTTGCATCTGGAGAATATGATGTTTCTATAGGAGTTAATTATATTGCTCAAAGCGTAAAACAGCAAGGCTCACCTATTGATTTTATTTATCCAAAGAGTGGTATTTCAACCGTTGCTAGTCCGATCGCAATAATGAAGGACTCAGAAAATATAGAAGCAGCTAAATTACTATATGATTTTATACTTTCATTAGATGGCCAGAAAATACTCGTAGATACCCATGTAATTCCAGTTAGACCCGAAATAAAAATGGAAACTGATATATCTGTGACAGAGGCAATTGAAAGGGCTATGCCGGTATCAGATAAATTTTTACTAGAAAACCAAGATGCAATAATTGAACAATTTAGTAATATTATGAAAAAAGATTAATAATAGTATTATTTTTCTTTTCAATAGTTTTTGGCTCAATATCAACGTGATGAGCAGCAATAACATTGATTAATTCATAGTTTTTCCCATTTTTTAGTTATTTTGGAACCAATTATAGAATGAGGAACTTAATAATATAGATAATTCGCCCAGGAAGTTTAATTCTTCCTGGGCGAATTAATAGTAACTATAAAAAAATGCACAAAAGGAGTTCTTTAAATATGGCAGAAGTAAAATTACAAAATGTAACTGTAAAATATGATGAAGTTACTGCAGTGGAAGATTTTTCACTGACTGTAAAAGATGGAGAATGTTTTACTATTTTAGGTCCATCACCCTGTGGAAAAACTACGGTATTAAGAGCAATATGTGGGTTTGAAAAACTTGCAGATGGAGAAATCTTTATTGATAATCAATTGGTAAGCAGTAAAAGAAAAAAAGTATTTATTCCTCCAGAGAAAAGGAATATTGGTGTAGTATTTCAGGATTATGCAGTATGGCCCCACAAAACTGCTTTTGAAAATATTTATTACCCTTTAAAGAAAAAAAAGGTTGAAAAAAAAGAAGCATATAAGAGTACAAATTATGTACTGGAACAGGTGAGAATGACTAATTATACTAATAGGTTCCCCTCTCAGTTATCAGGGGGGCAACAGCAGAGGATAGCCCTGGCAAGAGCATTAGTATCTTCTAAGCAATTAATGCTATTAGATGAACCTTTATGTAATCTTGATGCAAATTTAAGAGAAGAAATGCGTTTTGAAATAAAAGAATTACAAAGGAAAAACGCCATTACCATTATTTATGTGACACATGATCAGGATGTTGCTCTGGTTATATCGGATAGGATAGCGGTTATGGATAGTAAAGGAAAGATAAGACAGGTAGGTAAACCGGAAGAAATTTATAAAAATCCAATAGACAGCTATGTTTATAAATTTTTAGGATTATCGAATTTTATTGAATTAGAGAAAAAATCAGGTAAGTTCTATATTAAAAGCACTAAATATGTTTTTCCGTATAACATACCTAATAATATTCAGGAAGAGGAATGCCTTTTTTTTGCATGTCGACCATTAAATATTAAATTATGCAATACAGGAGAGTTAAAATGTACCGTTAAAAGAGTTATTTATTTAGGGAATATTTTTGAATATCGTGTTATGTTAGGTGAAAATGAAGTCAGAGTGCAACAGGATGCATATGATGCATCTCATGGCATTATTTATCAAGAAGGTGACATTTGTGGCATTGAATTTAATGAATTAAGATATTACAGTGATGTTGGGGAGGGATGATAGGTGAATATTTTTTCAGCAAATAGAAAAAATAACCAGGGAGTAATAAAGTCCCCAAAATTTGAATTTACAATAGGTAATTTATTATTTACATTTTCCATAATAATACTGGTTATAACCGTTGCATTACCCATGATCATGATAATTTATAATACCTTTTTTTATAAATTCACCTTTGATTGGAAAATGTTTGGTAATGTAATATTCCAAAAAGAAAATATTGGAGCAATGTATAATACCATTAAAATAGCTTTATTAGTAACAGTATTTGGAACGGCAATAGGTCTGTTCTTTGCCTGGCTTGTAGGTAGAAGTGATATACCACTAAAAGGGATAATGAAAACTCTCTTTACTATTCCATACATGTTCCCACCGTTTATCGGAGCTATGGCCTGGCAGTTATTACTCCTTCCGCGGTCGGGCTATATTAATAAGTTTTTTATTTCACTGTTTGGTAGTCCGATTTTTAATATTAATTCTATTGCCGGTATAGTCTTTGTAGAAATATGTTATTATTTCCCTTTTGTTTTCATTCAGGTATCCAGTGCTTTAGAGAGAATGGATCCAACCCTTGAAGAGTCAGCAAGGATTGCCGGAGCAAAACAGATGACAGTTATTCGAAAAATTACCCTGCCATTGGTAGTACCAGCAATAGCATCTGGGGCTATGTTAATAATGATATCATCTCTATCTCATTTTGGTGTTCCAGCAATTTTAGGATTTTCTAATAATATTTTTACTTTACCTACAAAAATATATGAAGTAATATATAAATCTGCTGGAAGTTTTGAAGGAATAAGACAGGGTACTGCTCTATCAGTACTTTTAGTAATTGTTGTGGCAGCAGCTTTAGCCTTACAGAGACGAGTTCTAAAATTTGGTCATTACGAAATTATTAAAGGTAAGAGTATGAGGCCTATGTTGGTTAAACTACGAGGTATGAAAGCCTCATTATTAATTGTATGTATTTTGTTTCTCTTTTTAGTTGTTGTATTGCCGTTGTTTATAATTTTTGGTGTAGGTTGCTTAAAAGCATATGGACTTCCATTAGTCTTAAAAAATATGACCTTGAAAAACTTTGAATATGTTTTATTTGCATCACAAATGGCCAGAGATTCTATAAAAAATAGTTTATTCTTATCAATATCGGCTGCTACTATTACTATGCTTGTAGGTATAATGGTGGCATATGTAATTGTTAAGGCAAAGATTAAAGGTAAAGGATTATTAGAGGTACTTGCTGTATTGCCATATTCTGTACCAGGTATTGTCCTTGCAATAGGAGTTATCCTCACGTGGAGTGGTGCATTTAAGATTAATTTATATAACACTATCTGGATTATTTTATTTGCCTATATAGGCAGATATATGACATTTTCAGTGAAATCAGCAGCAGCTTCTCTGGGGCAGGTACATAATTCTTTAGAGGAAGCCTCACGGTCATGTGGTGCAACACACTTAGAGTCATTATTGGATATTACTTTACCTCTTATTCGTCCAGGAATGGTAGCAAGTTTCTTTTTGGTTTTCTTACCGGCAATGCGGGAGTTGACCACATCCTTACTATTATATGGACCGTTTACCAGAACAATGGGTGTTGCTATTTATACTATACACGATGAAGGCAATACTGTTCAGGCCACAGCCTTGGCTTCAGTAGCCATTACAATAATTATTATTGGTAATTTAATTTTAAGATATATAACACGTGAAAGAAAGGGGAAGCAATAATGGATCAGGTGGTATTAAAAAATGTTACTAAAGCGTTTATTACTAAAGCATTTGGAAGTGTTACGGCTATAAATAAGATAAATTTAAATATAAAAGAAGGGGAATGTTTTTCCTTTCTTGGACCTTCTGGTTGTGGGAAAACGACAACTTTACGTTTGATTGCAGGATTTGAAGATTTAACTGATGGTGAGATCTGGATTGGTGATAAACCTATGTCTATTAGGAATAAGAATTTTTATCTTCCTCCTGAAAATAGAGGACTAGGTATGGTTTTTCAAGCTTTTGCAGTTTGGCCCCACCTTAATGTCTTTGAAAATGTAGCTTTTCCTCTTAGATTATTAAAGATGAACAAGAATGATATTTTGGAGAAAACTAATGAGGCATTGAAACATACTAATTTATTTGGCTTAGGCGAAAAATTTCCTTCAGAATTATCGGGAGGGCAACAACAGCGTATAGCTCTTGCCAGAGCCATTGTTACCCACCCAAAAGTGTTGCTTCTTGATGAACCTTTGTCAAATCTAGATCCAAAATTGAGAGAACTAATGCGCTTTGAAATTAAAGATTTACAGAGGAAATTTAATTTTACTATTATATATGTTACACACGATCAAACCGAAGCAATGGCTTTGTCAGATAGAATATTAGTTATGGATATGGGGAATATCCAGCAAATAGATACTCCAGTGAATATGTATAAGAATCCTGTGAATAAATTTGTTTATGGATTTTTAGGACGTTCAAATTTTGTTGAAGTAGAAATTTCAAATGGAAAAGTTTATCCATATGGAACAAGAGGGAAGGAAATAAAATGCAATATTCCAGCAGATTTTAATGAAGATACAGCCTTTCTGGCAACTCGACCTAATGCTATAAAATTTACTAAAGATGGTTTTAAGACTGAAATAAAGAAAGGGTTTTTTTTAACTGATTCTATAGAGTATCGTGTAGATATTGGTGGGCAGGAAATTAGGATAAATACAATTACAGATCCCGGTTATAAAGAAGGGGATACTTGTGAAGTGACATTAAATAACATTAAATGGTATTCTACTAAAGGTGATATTTCGGAAAAAGAAAGAGAGGCAAGGAAAATAATTTAGTATAAAAATGTTTATATCATGGTATATTTTATAGAGTATAAATATTTATTTTTTAACTTTTAAAAAAAACGCAAACAAAACGCAAAAAAAATTGTTAGTTAAATTTCAAAAGTGCACTATTTAAGAATCAAAAGTGCACTTTTGAAAGACTAAAAATTTACTATTTTTTACAATTATTTGGATGTAAATAATTTATTAGTTAAAAGTTAAAACTGGACTAAATTTAAATCAGAATTTTTAACTTTTTGACTACCTAAAAAATTATCTTCATACCAGAATCTTACTTCAGATATGCCAGATTCTCTATCTGGTATTATCCGAAGTTGTATTTTTTCGTGCAGTGGTGCACCAGGTACTTTTAATTCGAAGTTGTTTATACAAACTTTACGATAAGGGTTTACCATTCTCTCTACTCTTAAACAGAAGATATCCTTGCTTGATAAAAATGGTGGCATTATCGTAAATTCTCTGAAGAGAGATCTTTTCTCTCTTATTGCTCTTTGAAATCTAATATAAGGAATCTCCCCGGTGGTAGAATGAACTATTCTGAAATTGTATCTTTGGAGAAGGTTAATTGGCCCTCTGGAATAACCCTAACATTCTCTCTATAACAGGTCCTGACCAATCGGTCCTGAATCCATCTATAAGGTCTTTCAATTTTACCTTTTGCCTGTGGAGAAAGCGCATAGGTTACCTTTACCCTGCAGTCATCCAAAACCTGTTTCCATTGCGGATTGGCCTCATCAGTAAGTTTGTAATGGTTTCGCCAGAAACTGTCTCTTCCTTGTACAAAGCGAAAGATTGAATGACTATCTACATAATAGGCCAGAGGAAACCCGTATTTTAATAAAACTGCCTCTAAGGCCAGGATATGTTCCCAGGTGGTCTTTCTTTCTACCAGGACAGCATACAAGATCAACCTGCTGTAATCATCTATTGAGGTAATCAGGTACCATTTTCTGTCAGCATAAGGGGCAAACAGATGGTGAGAGCAATCATGTTGAATCAGTTCTCCCGGATAGTTAGTTATTACCTCTCTATCATGAGCTTTTCTCTTTGGTCTTAAAAAGTAAAAATTATTTCTTT
>JAHIPN010000250.1 GCA_018894595.1 bacterium | reverse complement strand
TCTGTCTGACCCTTAAGGATCCCCAGGTGAGTGCTAGCAACAGCATGACGGGTATTTGGTCCGTAATTAGTAACCTTAGCAATCAAAGCCACTGCCAGGTCCGGATGTTTGCACTGGGAACTGACAAGATAAGCCAGTGGATGGGTAAGGGTATTAGGTTTACCACCCTTCTCTGCAGCCGGGATCAATCCAAAGCCAAAGTTCTCCCACGCATATGTCTCGCCACCAAGGTCTTTGAGGTAGATCTCCGCCCACTCGGCCCATTGCCACGTTCCACCAACCCAGAACAGTACTCTACCCTCGGAGGAGACTCCAGGATGCCACGCTTCAGACCAACCTAAACCAAGACAACCCATTGACCCATATGTTTGAACGGCATCGTAGAAGAACTGATAGTACTTCAGACCAGCTGTCTTATCGAAGACCAGCTTACCAGTAGCAGAATCAATAGTCTCTCCACCAAAGGCGTAATAGAAAGGAGTAAAATCAGGACCGTTCTTTGGACGAGTCCAGAAGCCATTACCTGGCTCAACAACACCCTTATCCACCGCCTGTTTTGCTGTCTCCAACATGTCATAAAGGGTGAATTCGCCTTTTTCGATTTTCACGGGCAATGCCGTTATTTCCTCATTTGACCAGCCAAGTTGTTTTAATAGAGATTTATTCCAGAAGAGTGGTCGAGCCTCAGCATCCTGAGGGACACCCCAAATCTTGCCTTTATATTCAGTGCAATCCCACAGTGTATCAAAGACAAGGTTAAATATGGGGAACTCTTTTACCAACTCATCCAGAGCTATAATCCGACCCGCCTCGGCTTGAGTACCTATATACTCATGACCAGTCAACCAAATATCGTGTGCCTCACCAGCACCATATGCAAGCACAAACTCGGTTACAAACTCTCCCCAACCCGCATTATCCTGGATAATTTCTACTTTTACACGGCGGGGATCGCCTATCGCTTCTAAATCAGCATTAAGATCTTTTTCAGCTACTAAGAAATTAAGGCCACGCCAGTTTTCCATGGGAGGTTTTGCCCTAGTACGAATCTTAATAGGAACAATCTCAGTATCCTGAGCTAAAGCCATAGCTGTGAAAGACATAACCAGAATTACTATTAATATAATGCTTAACAAACTTTTTAAAGCTTTCATTCTTACTTCCTCCTTTTAAAATTTTGAAAATTTACTCAAAACATTAGATGAATTAATTTTACTTTCTATCACCTCCTCTTAATTTCATAAAGTACCATTCGTAGAAATTCGCTACGCCTAAATACTCTTACTGCTCCTAACAATTTTTTCTTTCGGGTTCGATAAATCGAACCCCTACATCTCTACCATTCTATATCTTCTTTAATTTTACAAACGGTAAAAAACTAATTTAACAACAGTGATTTTTCTGTATTTTTATCAAAAAGATGAATCTTGTTTGTATTAAAGTGTAATTTAACCTTCTCACCCATCTCTTTTGTAAATGGGGGAGTAGTAAGCACTTTAATTTGCAAATTCCCTAATTTAACGGTGACTAATACCTGCATCCCCATAGGTTCAACCACATAGACTTCCGCTTCTTCCCCCTCTTTGTGGTCAATTTTTATATCCTCCGGCCTGATACCCAATACTATTTCATTGTCTTGAGAATGAGATTGAATAAGCTTACCAATCTTTGAGGTAATTTCAATAGTAATATCTTCATTCTTTAAAAGAAATTGTTCTTCTGATTGTTCCAGAGAAACATTAATAAAGTTCATAGGGGGGCTTCCTATAAAACCGGCTACAAACAGATTCACCGGTCGATTATATAGCTCATCAGATGAACTATATTGTTGAAGTTCCCCTAACTGTAACAAGGCTATTTTATCAGACATAGTCATAGCCTCTACCTGGTCATGAGTTACAAAAATGGTGGTAATGTCTAATTTTCTCTGTAATCTTTTAAGCTCTGCTCTCATCAAGGTTCTAAGCTTGGCATCTAAATTGGAGAGGGGTTCATCTAAAAGTAGGATATCTGGTTTTTTAATTAAAGCTCTGCAAACAGCAACTCTTTGCTGTTGCCCTCCGGAAAGTTGAGCTGGTTTTCTATCTAACAATTCTTCTATCTGAACCAATTTTGCTACTTCTTTAACTCTTCTTTCTCTCTCCTCCTTAGGAATTTTCCGTAATTTCAAAGGAAATACTATATTATCTAATACAGTCATATGGGGATAAAGGGCATAACTTTGAAAGACCATACCAATTTTTCTATCTTTGGGTAAAACTTCATTTACAATCTTATCTCCGAAATAAATATTTCCAGCAGTTGGTTTGTAAATTCCAGCTATCATAAGCAGAGTGGTAGTTTTTCCACATCCCGAAGGTCCAAGCAAAGCTACAAACTTACCATCATTTATCTCGAGGTTAAAATTATTTACTGCTTTAACTTTTCCAAAATGTTTACTTAAATTTTTAAGCCTTACTTCCATTTTCTTTGCCAATCTCCTTATTATTTTTATGCCTTGCGTAAATTAAAAAAATTATATTTTATATTAACTTTATGCATTCGATTGCATAAATTAATTAAAGTTAACTACCCAAAACTTCTTATCTAAAAAATTTTGCTAGTAGCAATAAGATAGAACGACAAAATTCTCTATCTTATAGTTAACTTATACGACATAACTTTTAAAAATCCTTCTTTTTTTAAAAATTTTTCTATCAAAAATACTTTAGATCATTAAGAAAGGGGTTATAAATGTATTCCAGCGAGAAGTCGCCCTCAAAGCTGGCATGGAAAGCTACCGCTCTGGCAGGGTCAAGAAACCAATCGCCACGGGAAAGCGTGGCACCTGTCGCCTGTTTGTATCCCCACGGCGTGTTCGCACTGTCTTTAGAGAAAGTGTCGCCATCGATGGACGCCGACAGTACGTGCCCCCGGTATTCGAAGGGCCTATCAAATGTCTTGCCATCACCAATGTTATCCCGGCGTGGCCATAGTGTGGTGTAGATAGGAATCAACTTATACGAGATGTTCTCGTCTTTCCTGCTCTCAGGCACCTCAGCCTGCTCTCCCACCCGGTAGATCACCGTGCCTCCACCCAAAAGTCGGGGGAAGAAGTAAATAGCAGAACTTCCCCCCTTGTGACCATAGATTCCGTGGCCAAGGGCCTCCACATAGACCAGAGGATGGCCATCTTCCAGTTCAGCCATTCCCGTGATTCTAAGAAAACCGCTACCTACTGTCTCGTCAAAGGTGTACAGGTAAATGGAATCGTGCGCCAGGGTCTCAAGAGTCTTCGGCTTACCAAAGGGTGTGCCGTCCTTCTCCACTGTTAGTTGAACAGATTCCAGGTCGTTCTCGTGGCACCCTCCGCTGGTGGCACAGTCCTCGTAGGTATAGTCCCTGGGATGGAACAGGGAGTAGAAAAGAAACCAATGGGTTTTCGATTCGATGACTGAGTAGTAAACGCAGGCTGACAGATCGCCTGTAGGCTGATTCTCCCAGTTGTTGTTGCCGATCCAATCGCCATCGAAGTCAATGGCGGTAATGTAGTCCTGGTCGGACGCAGCGCCCTGATGGATGACCGGCCCATAGTGCCAGGCCAGAGACTCATAAAACTGCTCGGCCTCCCTTGGAGTAACCTGTTGAGCGCTGACTGAACCTCCCAGAGTTCCAATAGCCCAAAATACTAAGGCGCAGATCACGCACACCATCTTCGTACAATTTGAACAATGCATTTGAGAACCTCCTTTTTCTCACCTCAAGAGGGATTTCCCTCATCCTTATTTACTCCGTAGGAATGTATGAAGTTCTTCTTAAATTTATAATCGATAATTGCTTAAGATCTAAAATCATTTTACCATATTTTTCAATAAAAATACTATCATTAATTAAGATATCAAAAGAAAAAGCAGCAATAAAACCCACTATTAAATTTCTTAAATTATTCTGCCCTAAATATATAAAGGTAAAATCTTTTAAATCATTTTGCAAGATACTTTGAAAAGAGTGCCTTGATTTCCTTAAAAATATCAGGGTTAAAATCCAGATATTTATCGTGATAGTACTCAAGTATGACTATACCCTGATAATCCTTGAGGATTTCGAGAACTTCCTTAAATGGAATAGTGCCCCAACCTGGTGGAAGGTTAAGGTCTCCTCTGCCTAAATTGAGCCTGTTGGTGTAATTTGAAACCCGATAGAGATCAAAGTTTTCCAGTCTCATTTTTTCAAATCGTCCGAAGTTATCGCTTAAATGAATATGACTTACCATACTTGCTGCTCTCTCAATGCTCTCAAGAAAGTTTTCCCCAAAGTAATGTTCAGAGAGAAAAGCATGACCCACATCCAAAACTAAAATAATATCTGGTTCATTTATTCCTTTTACAAAATCTACAACTTTGGAAAGTTTATCTATCTCAATATTCTCTATCCCAATTTTAAGTTTCCATTTTTTAGCATACTCAAGTCCTTTTAGAATAGCTTCTCGAAAAAGAAATTCTTTAGCTGGGTCATCGCTTTCTTTTTCAAAATGACAGACCAGTAATTCCGCACCAATAATTCCAGCAAACTCAATACCTGACTTGAATGACGCAAGTTGAAATTCTCTATCTTGATTATCTCTTAAATCGATCCCATTATGGATATGCGCAGTATATTTAAATCTGTAGCGTTCAAGAAGCCGAAGAAGTTTATCCATTTTTTTGGGGATAATTTTTCCCCCGCCAATGATATCTACCACATCTGCTGAAACCTCAAGGTATTCGAAACCAGCTTCTTTAAGATAGATAAACTGATTCTCAAGTTTTGAGAAATTTCCATCTGTCCTGCGCGTATTTACACCAAATCCTTTTATTCTCATTTCCTCAATATACCATCCTTATTTATTTTTTCCAGTAAAAACCCTTTACGCAACTTCTTATACCATTCCCTTGCCATCCATTATGGGAGCTTTCATCAGTACTTTCTGAAGGGAGTGCACTAATAATATAAATACAAATTAAGTTTAAGCAATTTATAAGAATAAGCAATTTCCAAAAATAAGAGAGGGCTTTAAATGCCCTCTCTTATTCTGCTTATTTCATTATTTATTTTATAAATTCCACATTCTGTATATTAGCTGCAAAGGCTTTTCAAATCACCGACAGCTTGAGACTAAGTAAATATACCATCTTGTGTTAATTAAGAAACTCACTTCCCCCCTTTTTTCTTTCTACTCCAGATTAGATATATTGCTATTACTACAATTACAATTCCTATAATCCAATACCACATGTTCTCCATGCTATTTCACCTCCTTCTTATAAGTTTTTGATTGTTCACTTCTTCGATTTCTTTATTAAAAAATAATATTTATTTGCTATTCTTTATAATAAAAACATTCGACATAATTTTTAAAAATCCTGCTTAATTTTAAAAAACTTTTTAAAACTCTTTTATGTGAATATATCTCCTAATCTCATATTATCTACTTTATTTTTTAATAGTCAACTTAATTTTTAAAATCTAATTTTCTATTCGTAAACTACCACCGCTTAAGGCGGTGGCTTTTAAAAAATATTAAACCTACTGAACAAACTTTAAATCAGCTACTGCAACACCAATTCTGGAATCACCCATACCAAAATATAAAAACCATTTACCGTTAAATTGTACTAAACCCTCGGAAAAAACTACATTATTTACTTCCCCTTTTTCTTCCAATATATTATCTACCTCAAGAACTGGTGTATCTGTTCTCTTTAGGACTATTCTTGGATCTTCTAAGGAAAAAAGTACTTCTCCGGTCGCATATTCTTTAGAGAAATTTGCGCCATTATATACATGAGAAAGCATGAGGAAGTGAGGAAGGGGTCTGAGGAAGGGGTCAAAGGAGGAAGGGGTCAGGTCTTCACATTTGACATTTCTTAATTTTTCAGTAATTCTAAAACAGAATTTACCATTATTCTTTTTTTATTATCCTTTCTAATCTTATCTTCAAACCTTCTTACTGCCTGGGAAACAGCGGTATAATCCATATCGAATATCTTGCCGATTTCTTTTAAGGATAAAGATGAATATCTTTTAACTAAATAAAGGGTTATCTGTCGATATAGATTCCCTCTTTGCTTTTTTAAAACTTCACCTTTGGTTAGATTAAATGCTTGGGAAGCCTTTTGTATAATTTCCTCGGGAGAATAGGAATCCTGATATTTAGTAGTTTGAATCTCTCGCTTCTCCCCTATGGCCTTAATTTTAGATTCTATCTTTTTGATAAAGCTTTCCTTCCCCAGGGCTATGCCACGATAAATATCTTTTACCGGGAAATCCATGGTAAGATTCTCTAGAATATATCTTTTATATATGGTGCGGGATTGAGTCAGGTTGTTATGAAGTTGGGTAAGGATAAATTGGGTATCCAATTTTTTTAGCTCTTTTTCTCTTTTACCTAAATAATCTAATAGACTACTCCAGGTATATTCATCCAGATTTTTAGTTATCCCTGCTCGAATAGGATTAAGATGAATATAGGTAGATAGGGTGAGAGCATAATTATCTTCATCTACTAATAATGATTTGTATCTGCCCTGGAATAAAGGACCATTGGTTTTATATTTAGCGGTAAAATAGTTAGCGTAAGAGGCATTCAGATAGTGCATTCCCTGGCTGATATTGCCTAAAGATGTTTTGATAAAGAGATGATAATGATTATCCATAAGACAATAAGCATAACAAAGGAAGGAATATTTGAGGAAGGTTTGGTCCATCTTTTGAAGAAATATTCTTTTATCATCATCTGAATAAAATATCTTTTCTTTTCTATTTCCCCTGGCGGTTATGTGGTAAACTGCATTATCAAAACTTATTCTTAATGGTCTACTCATGGTTATTAATATAACATAATATTTTTATATGTCAAATGTGAAGACCTGACCCCCTATTTTCCCTATTTTCCCCATTTTCTACACTTTTATAAAACATTACTATCCGTCTGATATTTTCTGTATTGGATAAAAGAGCAATTGTAAGGAGAACCAAAAGAGGCTGATTGGTTACAGCTCCCAGAAATATAATAAACAACCGAACATCACGACCTATTCTAAAATAGTGCTTCCCTGGGATAGTTCTTTTCTTCATTAAACCATCATATTTATCAGCAGTGTAACTGTTCATAAAGGAACCGATAAGGGCAAAAAATCCGATTAATAGATATAAGAACTTTTCACCGGGAAAATATACGTAATATGTTAGACCAAACAAAAGGAAGGCATCGGCATAACG
>JAHIPN010000467.1 GCA_018894595.1 bacterium | reverse complement strand
TTTTTTAATTCGTTAATTGTACGCGAACGAGGTAATTGTGACACAGCCTCGAAAGCGGGAATCCATCCCTTTTAATAATTATTTTCCCAAAAAAGAAGGATTTTTAAAACTTATGTCGAATATATAAAAGGGTATTAAATGCGAAATTCATACCCGATTACTTTTCAATTTTTAAATAAATCGAAAAGGGCACATTTAAAATGCACTATTTAAAAAGGAATACTAAATATAGTATTCTTGCCTTTCTCGTCCTCATCCTTTCCATAACTATATCCATTTCCACTCTTGCAAAAACCGAAGTCTACTTCTCCCTCTCAGACAATCCCCAAAAAGCCATCATTAAAAACATCAACCAGGCCGAAGTCTTTATTAACATAGCCATGTATATCTTTACCGATAGAGAAATCGCTCTCCCTCTTGCAAAAGCCCACGAGAGAGGTGTAAAGGTAAGGCTCTATCTGGATAAAGAGCAGGTTGATTACCAATACAGCCAATCCCGTTTCCTGGTGCAGAAGGGAATCAAAGTAAGAATCAGCACTAACAATTATATTATGCACAACAAATTTGCCATTATCGATAACCACATACTGCTCACCGGCTCTTACAACTGGACTTTTTCCGCCAACAATAGAAATGATGAAAATCTCATGGTCATCGATGATCCGGAACTAATTGAAATATTTCAGAATCAATTTGTAAACCTATGGACCAATAAATACAGTTTAGAGAGAACTCAGAAATTATATAAAATAGCCAAAGTAGATTTCCTGCCCGTTTCTCCCACCTCCGTAAAAACAAAAGATAAAATTATAAATATCAACTCCGCATCCCTAAAAGAACTTACTAGCATCTTGCGAATAAGCGAATCTCTCGCCCAAAAAATAATCACCTTCCGAGAAGACCTCGGAGGATTCAAAGACCCACAAGACCTCACCCAACTACCAGAAATAACCAACCTCGAATGGGAGGAATGGAAAGAACAGGGGATAGTAATTAATATTGAATAATAGTCTACCCTATAGATTATAAAGACTTGTTTGAATATATGAAACATAAAAAAGGAAACTTATAATTGTAAACGAATTTATCAAAAAAAGCTATTTTAATAGACATGTATCGAGAAATGATGGGGAATTTGTAAAAAGAACTGTCGCTTTGAGACATTACAGCGTTTTAAAAATAGAAAAGCATCGTGTGTAATTAAATAACTATAATATAATTAATTAATTGAATAATATATATATAAATATATAATATATATATTATGTTATCTACCAACAACAAAAAAAACTTGACTTTTCTCTTGTTTTATGTTATACTATATTTGAAGAAAAAAAAGACCCAAAACTTTCAAGTCGACTGAAAGTTTTGGGTCCGTGCGTTAGCTGCACATGTTCATCAATCGCATTATACACCTTTTCAAAGGAGTATTGCAAGCAGCGTTGCGCTTTTTCTTCAATAAAGTGGAAAGAGAGGTGATGTAATGCTTTATTATGTTAACAAGAATGCTCAGTCAAATGGTGATCACGAAGTTCATAACAAAACATGCAGTTATTTGCCTGAGGCCGAAAATCGAATATACTTAGGGCAGTTTTCAAATTGCTATCAGGCAGTTATAGAAGCAAAAAAACATTATACTCAAAGCAATGGATGTTTTTATTGCTGTAATTCCTGTCATACAAGCTAAAAGTTAACGGATCTATGTGCGGATGTAGTCAACAACATCCGCACTATCAAATGAGGTGAATAAAAAATGAATGTTGAATTTAAATTGCTTGGTGATGTTGCTGAAATAATTGCCGGGATACCTGAGGAAAAAAAGAAAGGTGACAAAGAATATAAGTATTTTTGTATACAGCCATCTCATTTAAATGATAATAATAAACTATCAGAATTTGATTTAGTAGGTAGAACTAAGCCAATCAATGAAAAGGCATTAGTAAAGAAAGAGGATATTTTAATTAAGCGTCTTAGTCCTTCATCTATTAATTTAGTGATGGGTAATTATAAAAATACTTATGTTACAAGTAATATAATGATTGTACGACGCAATGAGAAAATTATTTCCGATTACCTTGCAGCTATATTAGAAGTTCGAGGATTAAGAACTTTAAAGCATCACACTAAAAGAGGTGTTACAGTACAAACAATTTCAAAAAAAGAGCTTAGCAATATAAATATTCCTTTACCAGATATTAAAACCCAGAAAATATTAGGCGAAATGTGGCTTTTAAATAAGCGCAAACAAAAATTATTAA
>JAHIPN010000249.1 GCA_018894595.1 bacterium | reverse complement strand
TGGTACTATCGAACCGATTAAAGAAATCAGTAAGGTAGTAAAAAAAGCAGGAGTATATTTTCACACTGATTCAGTACAAACTGTCGGACATATTCCTATAGATGTCAATGATTTAGGAGTTGATATGTTGTCAATGTCCGGACATAAATTTTACGGTCCTAATGGTGTGGGGGCGCTGTACTTAAGGAAGGGGACCAGGATAGTCAATTTAATAGACGGCGGTGCTCAGGAAAAAAATAGAAGAGCCGGTACAGAGAATGTAGCGGGGATAGTTGGATTAGGCAAAGCTGCAGAGCTGGCAGAAGAAAGGCTGACTCAAGGCAAAGAGAAGGGGATTGTAAGATTAAGGGATAAATTAATTAAAGGGATTATGGACAAAATAGAAAATGTACGTTTAAACGGCCATCCTACAAAAAGGCTGCCAGGAAATGCTAACTTTTGCTTTGAATTTATTGAAGGTGAGTCGATGTTGTTAAGTTTAGATATGGAGGGTGTTGCTGCTTCCAGTGGTTCAGCCTGCACTTCTGGTTCCTTAACAGCATCACATGTATTATTGGCTATCGGACTTCCTCCTGAGATAGCCCACGGTTCTTTAAGATTAACTCTGGGGAAAGATAATACAGAAGAAGAAGTAGATTATATGATAGGTATATTGCCGGGGGTTATTGAAAAATTAAGAACCCTCTCTCCCTTTAAGGGGAATTGGGAAGGACTTAAGTAGTCGTTAGCATATGGTTAGCGTACAGCGTTTAGCGTATAGGTGCGGGTTATAAATGTAAGTTAGCGGATAAGAAAAGATAAAAAGCTGTTAGTAGGGGCAGACCTTGTGTATGCCCGTGATAATTAATTTGTAGGGGTTCGATTCATCGAACCCGTTAATCGTAAAACTCAGAATTAACAAGGAGAATTGCTGAATGAGTATGTATAGTGATAAAGTAATGGAACATTTTAAAAATCCTCATAATGTAGGAGAGATTAAAGATGCCGACGGTATAGGAGAAGTGGGAAATCCTGTTTGTGGGGATATTATGAAAATCTATATTAAGGTGAAAGACAATAAGATAATAGATTGTAAATTTAAAACTTTCGGGTGCGGAGCAGCTATTGCTACCAGCAGTATGATTACCGAGATGGTCAAGGGAAAAGATATTGATGAGGCTTTAAAAATTTCTAACAAAGCTGTTGCTGAGGCCTTAGGCGGACTTCCACCCATTAAAATGCATTGTTCTAATTTAGCAGCTGATGGCCTATCTAAAGCCATCGAAGATTATAAGAAAAAATCTAAGGTCAAGAAATAATAACTATAAACTAAAAACTAATTTAGTTGTATAGGAAAACAGTATCGAGTATATAGTATTGAGTATCGAGTGAAGAAGAAGAAAGAAGGCAGAATAAATACTAACGACTAATTTAAGAGGTTTTATATGATGACAACATTAAGTGTGAGTGAAGTTTCTTTAATGGCGGCTTTTATAGCCGGCCTTTTCTCATTTGTTTCTCCCTGTGTTTTACCTTTAGTGCCGGGATATATTTCCTTCGTTTCAGGAATATCTTTAGAGGATATAGAAAAAGGAGGAAAACAAAATAAGAATACCATAATTATAAGTTCTTTATTTTTTATTCTCGGGTTTTCTTTAATATTTATTCTTTTAGGGGCTACCGCTACTTTTTTAGGTAGTTTTTTATTAGAGAAGGCTTTTATTCTAAAGAAAATAGGGGGAATTATAATTATAATTTTTGGAATACATATGTCAGGTATGTATAGAATAAAATTTTTGGATTACGAAAAAAGGATTTATAGTAAAACTAAACCAGTTAATATTATAGTAGGCCCCTTTTTAATGGGACTGGCTTTTGCTTTTGGCTGGACACCCTGTGTGGGACCTATTCTGGCCGGAATATTAATCTATGCTGGGACTCAGGAAACAGTTTATCAGGGCATTTTATTACTTGCCATTTATTCAGCCGGTTTAGGAATCCCTTTTTTGTTGACCGCCCTGGCTATTAATAAATTTTATTCATTTTCCAGTAAAATTAAAAAGCACTTTAAAACTATTGAATTAGTAGGAGGAGTGTTACTGATACTGATCGGCGGTTTGATTCTTACTGATAATTT
The DNA here is from genome assembly GCA_018894595.1 of bacterium. The sequence continues at coordinate 1,945 of JAHIPN010000249.1, read as the reverse complement.
TCAGAGGATAGTAACTTATTTTATTAGGTAAAAAATAATTGTCCTTGAAAATTAAAATTATGTGAAATTCACAAAGTGATAAAAAAATAAATTCAAATAAAAATTAAAAGAGGTTTGAAGTAAAAATGAAGATATTTTCCACAAAAAGAGATAAAATAATGGTTTTAATAATCCTATTAGTAATAATATTCTTTTTCGGATTAAAATCATATTTTAAAATAGACGAACAGGATGCAGAAGCGGTAGAACAGGCTAAGCCATTAACCCTTAACTGGTTATCCTATAACGAGGGATTAACCCTCGCAGAAAAGGGAAATAAACATGTTGTAATCTATTTTTATACCGATGGATGTAGTTGGTGTAAGAAGATGGAGAAAGAAACATTCTCTGATGAAGAAGTAAAAAAGATACTCTCCGATAAATTTGTGACTATTAAAATAAATGCGAGATCAGAAAACAAAGTAGTAGAAAACGGGAAAGAAATTTCTGAAAGAAAATTGGCTACATTGTACCAGGTTAGCGGTTATCCTACTACCTGGTTTTTAGAAAGCAATCATAGCCGAGTAGCCCCTTTGCCGGGATATGTTGCTACCGAGCAATTCATTCCAGTATTAAATTACATTGGTGAAGGATGGTATAAAAGTATTTCTTTTAAAGAATATATGGAAAAAATATAATTGATAGATTATTAATTAAAGATAGTTTTAATAAATATAAAGGGTCGAGGAATTGTAACAGTATTTATAATTTGCCTTGACCTTTTTTATAAGTAAAATAAAAATAATAAGAAGAAAGATAGTTAGATTGGATGATGATTAATATAAAAGATGAAATTAATGATATATTAGAAGAGATTAAGAAAACCAGCCAAGAGAAAGAGGTTGTAGTGGCTTTTTCGGGTGGATTAGATAGCACCGTAGTTTCTGCTTTAGCTATCCAGTCCTTAGGGAGAGAAAAGGTTGAAGCGATTACGGTCAGTTTTGGAGAATACAGCTACAGTAAAGGGTTAAAAAATATTCAGAGTATTAGTAAAGCTCTGGATTTAAAATTAAAAATTGTTCAGGGGAAAAAAGAACAGGAAAGAATTTTAAAGAAGGGTCCGGCATGTAATAAATGTACCAGGATAGCTAAGTTGGGAAGGGTAAAAAAAGAAGCATCGGGAAGACTGGTACTGACCGGTTCGAACCAGAGTGATACCTGGGGGAAGAGGGGTTTAAAATTCTATGATGGTTTTTATACTCCGCTTTTAGAGTTAAACAAGAAGGAAATTCGAAAAATTGCTGATTATTTTAGTATAAAAATCTTACAGATAGGGGAAAGCAAATTTAGAGAAGGCTGCAAGCTAAAACATTTACTTAAGCCTTTAGCGGCTCCTCATTATCATGGTCAGGCGGCAGCAGAAGCTAATGAGTTGCTATTAAGTATTTTAGAAGAAGAGGGATACAAATCTGTTTTGGCTAATGTGAAAATTATCGGGCCCTTAAATAAGAATATAGGGTTAGTAAATGTATCCCCTTTACCTGAAGAAAAATTGAAGGAGAAAATTATAGAAGAGTTAAAAAAAGTGAAAACTTTAGAAAGAATCGAGTTTTTAGATAAGCCGATTAGATTGATTGTTAAAGCTAATAAAGGACAATTTGATAATCAACATTCCCGATATTGGTTAGAAAAGGGGAGGCTGCAGCCTGATTTTTCTGTCCCCATAGAAGTGGAATGGTTATTGACTACTAACAAGAGCCTTTCTACTTTCCAGGTTATTGATTACCAATCGAGTAATTAGTTAACGGTAACCAGCTAACCAGATAACCAAATTAATTGGTAAATTAAATTTAAGGAGGTAAAGGAAAATGTCTAATCAAAATTTATCTGAATTTGATATTCAAGAGGCTATCAAAGATGTCGCAAATTTAATGGGGGTTGCTGCTCGTACTGCTCCCAAATCTGC
>JAHIPN010000024.1 GCA_018894595.1 bacterium | reverse complement strand
TTAATTTTGAAATTACTTTATCTGCTACTCCCAGGGAGATAGCGTAAACCAGATAATGTTCCCAGACTACAATTGAGGGGATTTCGTAATCCTTCATATTGCTAAAATGTAATAAGAATCTTTTAAATGCCCTCCATTTGGTATATTCATTAATTCCCGTTTGAGTCTTTTTTCTTATCAATGTACCATAGATTATCATCCCAAAACCGGTGAAACTGACAGCAAGCAATAGGGGTATAATCATGAGCAACTGCACTTTTAATATGGCTCCCAGAGCAAATAATAAAAATACTCCGGCAAATTCCATTAAAACTACCTTGCCTGCGGTCTTCAACCCTTCTTTGGATTCGCCGAAATAATTATACTTTTTAAATTCCTCTCCCACTTTTTTCACCCATTTATTATAATTGTGCCGAAAACTGCTCTGGGTTCTTGATGCCTTAGCATAGTCTTTTATCTCTTTTAAAGTCACACTTGCCCCATTACCGATAGAATAAAAAAGCCAATGGATTAAATATGATTCATGTTCTTTTAAATTAGTAGTATCGCCTTCTTCGATTAATATAAATTTATAATCTTTTTTTCTTCCTTTTGGAATCTCTTCAATCTTTAAATATTTTTTACGCACCAAGTCCATCAAAGTTGCCATAATATCTTTACTGCCCGCCCCCTGAATACTCATTAATTTGCTTAAAACAGCGGGTGTAATATCCTGAGGTAATTCACGATAATAATCCATTTCAACTTCTGGTTTAAGTTCTCTATCATATTTAAAGTAGAGCCGAATAGCCAGGAATATATTAAATAATACTACCAGAAGAGCCAATAAAAAACCGATAATATTGAAACCCTTCTCTCTATCTGCTTTTTTAGCCCACGCTAATTCCTCTTTCATTATTTCAGCAAATTTGTTCTGGTTAATTATTTTACTACTATTGGGAATCATGCTGGTGGGAAATAAGATTCTCGCTTCCACCATTTCTCTCGAAGATAATCCATCAACTTCATATACTATTTTACCGTCTTCCCGGATAGACACTTTTCCATCTAAGGGGCCATGTCCAAAAACTTTTAGTTCTTCTGCTGAAACTTCTGCAGACGGGAGCTCTATTTCTATCTTAATGTGGCCAATGGGGGAAGTATTGGATTCATCGAAGAATTTCCAGTAAAATTCTGCGGTGTCATTGTATAAAGTTGCAACATTTTTTAACTGGTACTCCAGCAAAAACGATTTTCTTTCATTACTGGACTTATCATAAATTTTATAAGTCACCATATCTGCGGCAAGACTTTGAGTATATTCTAATTCTTTATCTTCGGGGAAATATTCGGAAGCCTTGAAATACTTAAATCCATCCGACCCTTTAATTCCTATAGTCCTTATTATGCCATTAAAATCGCCATCAAAATCATACTCAAAAATTTCGCTTACCTGAATATCACCATTTTCTAATATTTTCACCTGAGCTTGATAATCAGTTATTTCAAAACTCCGCTCTGCGCAGGAAATAAAAGTAGTAAAAGAAAATAGTATAATAACCAACAAAGTAAAACCTATTAATTTTTTTGCTTTTATTTTAACCACCCCCTTAATCGCTTTTAAGTTGATACAGAGAACCGTCCCCTGTATTAAAAACCCTATCGCCACCTATTACAGCGGCGATAGGGTTTTTGGATTTAAACTAAATTTTCATTTTTCAGGGTAGAGCAGGAATTAAGATAGTTTGTCCGGGGCGAATTAATCTGGGATTTTCTAAGTCATTAATCTCATTTAATTCTTCCCAGGTAAGACCGTATTTCCCAGCAATTGCCCATAAGTTATCTCCTGTTTGTACCACATAAGTAGAAACTTTCAATACTCCTTCATCGATGAGTTCGAAAACGTTCAGTGCTTTAACATTTAATGTTCTACCATCTTCGGAAGTTGGGATAGATAATTCTCCTTTTCTTACCATGTCGAAAATTACTTCTTTGAAAGGAGATTCAAGGTCAACTCCGGTTATCTTCCAATTGTTGTCAACTGTGGGAGCTAATACTCCACCTTTTTCTTCTTGAACATATTTTACAATCATCGCTTGAATTCTACCGGCATCCTGTAGAGTCTCATAGGAATCATAATATCTATCATCCATAGTTACTAATTCCAATCCCAGTAAAGTTCCAAAACGATAATTGTTTAATGATAGACGATAAATATTATTACCAACAAGCGGCAGACCATTTACAAGTATATTTTCTACCCGATCTCCTGCTGGTTTGGAGAGATTAACCTCGTAAGTCATCCCGGAGAACATGTCATAGTTGTAACCACGAATATCAGGATTAAAACTGACGGTTACATCTCCTTCTTTCCAGCTATTATAATAACTTGCTGACCATTCCATATACTTTTTCAGGTTTGCACCGGTAATCTTTGTTCCTACCAAGGTGTTGGGATATAAGTAAATAAAGGCAACGTCTTTCTTTTTGAAGGGTCCTTTTAGTAAGTTTGAACCAAAATTAAAGAGTGCAGCTGAAGAAACGTCTGCTCCGGTATAGAACATTTGTACTTCATTAATTAGATCAATTACCGAAGTATCTTCTAATTGAGAAGTAGGCATAGTGGTGATTGCAGCTTCTCCGGTGATATAATCAGGAGAGGCAATAAAATCAGCGGCAATCTCTCCAACTATTAAATTGGCATCAGCAATAGATTGGTCATGAACAAATTTAAATTTTGCTAAAACGTCTTCATCCTCTTTTACTTTTTTAGTTTCAAGATTTTCTGTAACCACTTCCACTACTTTCCACTTATCATCTGTCTTTTCCAACTTAATAACTGCTTTGGCTAAAGCCCATCCCCATTTTCCCGGTTCAATTATGTGCACTCCGTTTGTTACTTCATTATATTTTGAATGGGCATGTCCACAGAAAATAACTGAATACTCCGGACAAGCTTCAGCAATTGTTATTGAACCTTCATAACCATGTTCACCTTCCGGACCTAAATGGAATGCTCCGATCAGGACATCATATTTGCCCTCAAGTTCTGCAATAACTTTTTTAGATTGCTCTACTGTGCCGGGAAAAGTTAAACCTTCAAAATGTTCCGGAGCACTTGCTTCCCATTGAGTAACGTGAGGTGGAATCATACCCACGATAGCTACCCGCACACCATCTCGTTCAAAAATTTCGTAAGGTTTAACATAATAGGTTCCATCAGTCTTTAAAATATTGGCGGATAAAACTGCCCCTTCAAAAGTAGCTACATTTTTATCTAAGAAAGCTTTTTCAAAATTGAACTCATGGTTTCCGATGACCCATGCATCATAATTTAAGAAATTTAATCCTTCAATCATGGGATGTATAGGTAAATCATTAAACAAATCCGCACTATTATCCTGTACTGTATCTCCGCAGTCAATTAAAATTGCATCAGGAGCGATAGCCCTTTCCTGTTTTACCAGAGTTCCAATCTTGGCTAATCCGGTATCAGCGTCATACGAATCAATGGCATATTCATAGGGGTAAATGCGTCCATGTAAATCTGCAGTTCCTAAAATAGTAATGGTTGTAGTATCTGCGGCAAAAACATACGAGAAAAGTAAGCCAAAAACTAAGGTCAAGGTCAGTAAAATCGATAGTACTTTGTATTGTCTTTTCATTTTCAGAATCCTCCTTTTATTTTTATTTTTATGACAAATAATTGCACTTTGTTACGTTTTAATCCCCTCCTTTTTTATTTTTTTACTTTTTACTATTTATATTCTATAAAATATTTCAAAACCCTTTTTTTTATTTAAAATATTTTTAATTTTTTTAAGGCAGGTGACAGGGGACGGTGACAGGGGACGGTCCTTTGTCACCTTATTAGCAAGTTGATGAAGGTTGATAAGGTGACAGAGGACCGTCCCCTGTCATTTTTTATTCGTATCGGAGGGCGTCGACGGGATCCATTTTGGCGGCTTTCATAGCGGGGTAGAGACCGAAGAAAAGACCGATAATTAATGCAAAACCAAAAACTAATAAAACAGAGATAGGAGTAATTACTAAAGGCCAATTTCCGGCTTGCGCAATAGCATAAGCCCCTAACCAACCAAAAGCAATACCAATCAGCCCTCCCATTCCACTTAAACTCAAAGCTTCGATAAGAAACTGGCTCATAATATTCTTATTTTTTGCTCCTAAAGCCTTACGAATTCCTATCTCTCTGGTCCTCTCAGTTACCGATACCAGCATAATATTCATAATTCCAATCCCCCCTACCAGCAGGGATATAGCTGCAATTCCTCCCAGCATTAGACTTAGAGCGGC
>JAHIPN010000023.1 GCA_018894595.1 bacterium | reverse complement strand
AGGTATTCTTGCTGGGGGAAATGCTATGCTTATTGCTGCCAGGAAATTGTTGAAGAGATTACATAAGCAAGCAGCCATAATGTTAGGTTGTAATACAGAGAGCCTTGTCAGCGAAAATAATCTTATTTTTAATAAATATAAAAAGAATATGAAATTAACTTTTGAAGAAGTAGTTGAAGAATGTTTAAAAGGACAGGGCCTTTCTTTAAGCGCTCAGGGGTGGTACACCCCAGGACCGGAAAAATTATCTTCAGAAACCGGAAGAGGTAATGCTTACCCTACCTATTCGTATGGTACTTCAGTGGTTGAGCTTAGCGTAGATACGCAAACGGGTAAAATTAATGTTGAAAAGATTACTGCTGCCTACGAGATTGGGAGAGCTATTAATCCTCAAATTGTTAAAGGTCAGTTTTATGGGGGAATTTTGCAGGGATTAGGTTATGCGCTTATGGAAGAGGTAAGGAATAAGGAAGGATATTTGGAAACTAAAAACTTTGATGATTTCTTAATACCAAGTTCACTTGATATGCCGGAGATGGATGTCATCATTTATGAAAGTGACGATCCGGTAGGGCCATTTAGAGCAAAAAGTGTAGGAGAACTTGGAATAGAATTAATAGCTCCAGGGGTAGCTAATGCTTTGTATAATGCTACCGGCAAAAGAATTAGAGAACTTCCTTTAAATTTGGAAAGAGTATTATTAGGTAAAACGTTGAGAAAATAGGGGGAGGGGGGAAATATTTGCAAAATTTTAATTTTATTAGACCAAATAATTTAGATGAAGCCTGTGATTTATTAGTTAGATATAAAGATAAAGCAAAAATAATCGCGGGTGGCACTGATTTAATTATTGCTTTAAAAGAAGAAAAATTATCAAATTGTTTGGAAATTATTATGGATATCAGCAATTTAAAAGAATTAAACTATATTAAAGAAGAGGGAAAATATATAAGGATTGGCCCGGGGGCAAGGCATGCTGAAATTGCAAAAAATAAATTAATTAATAAATATGCACCGGTACTGTCTATGGCATCTTCGGTAGTAGGTTCGCCGCAAATTAGAAATAAGGGGACTATAGCTGGAAATATTGTTACCGCTTCTCCGGCTGCTGATATTATTCCGGCTTTAATAGTGTTAGATAGTATATTAGTAATAAGAAAAGGCAAAGAAAAAAGAAAGATGTTTTTAAAAGATGTATTTGAAGGACCAAATAAAGTAAATCTTAAAAGCGATGAAATAGTAAGTGAAATATTTTTTGAAAAATTACCTCTTGATGCAAAATATGATTTTATTAAATTGGCCAGAAGGAATGCAGTAGACAAATCCCGAATGAATATTGCTGTTATAACTCAGCAAAACAAGAATAAAGAGATAACGGATGTAAGGATTTCGGTTGGTTCTTTAACTCCTATTCCTGGGCGATTTAAAGATGCTGAAGATTTGTTATTGGGGGAAATTCCCACGCAAGATTTGATTCAAAAGGCAGGGAAAAAGATTGCAGAAGAGATGGTTAATAAATCTGGCTATCGTTGGTCTACAGAATATAAGGAGCCAGTAGTTAAGTCATTAATTGGCAGGGTTTTAAACAGGGTATTGGAGGTGGAATAATTGACGGTCAATAAGATACAACTTAATATTAAGGTTAATAATAAGGATTATAAATTATTTATTGCTTCTAATAAACGTCTATTGGATGTTTTAAGAGATGATTTAGGATTAACTGGTGTAAAAGAGGGATGTGCCATTGGTGAATGTGGTGCCTGTACTGTTATTATGAATGGTAAAAATATCTGTTCTTGCATGATTTTAGCTGGCCAGGCTGAAGGATCAGAAATAACCACTATCGAAGGGATAGAAGGACCAGAAGGAGAGTTACATCCTTTACAGGAGGCATTTATAGAGGCAGGTGCCGTACAGTGCGGTTTTTGTACTCCGGGAATAATTTTGAGCAGTTTAACTTTGCTCCGACGCAATCTTAATCCTACCGTAAAGGAAATTAAGGAAGCTATTTCCGGTAATTTTTGTCGTTGTACCGGTTATAAACAGATAATTGAAGCAATTCAGTTAGCTGTTGAGAGAATGAGAGGAGGAGGAATGTAAGTGGCTGAAGTAATAAAAATGCCAAAATTAGGCCTATCTATGCAAAAAGGAACAATAGTAAAGTGGTTATTCAAGGAGGGTGAGCGAGTAGAGAAAGGCGAACCATTACTCGAAATAGAGACAGAAAAAATTGTCAATGAGGTAGAATCGCCCATAAATGGGATTTTATTAAAAATATATATTCACGAAGGAGAGACCGTCCCCATTTTAACTCCCTTGGGAGTAATCGGTAAAATAAACGAAAAAATAGATATTGATAAAGAGAAAGATGAAGTAGAGGAAAAAGAAAAAAGCGAAGATAAAAATATATCAGACATAAAGAAAGATAATAAAAGTAGCAAATCTGAAATTATATTAACCGGAGAAATAAAAGCTTCTCCAGTAGCCATAAAATATGCTAAAAAAGCAAATATTGAAATTGTCAAGATAAAAGGGACAGGACCAGGGGCAAGAATTTTAAAGAAAGATGTAAAAAGATATCTACGCGAGAATAATATGCCTATTTTAGAAGAAGAAAATTACGGTAATGAAAAAATTTCTCCTTGCGCCGATTGTTTATCTAAAGAAATGGGAATCGATATAGATAAAGTTAAAGGGAGTGCACCGGGGGGAAGAATTATAAAAAAAGATATAGAAGAATATATAAAATTAAATAATTTTAAAAAAGAAAATGTAGTAGAACAGTATGAAGACAAGTCCGGTAAGGATATTGGTAAGCGAACTTCCTATACCGGAATGCGCAAGATAATTGGGGATCGGCTCTCTCAAAGTAAATTCACTGCTCCTCATGTTTATTTTACTACTTCTATAGATATGTCTAAAATTCATAAATTGACAGATTCTTTTAAGAAGACATCCACTCCTAGTATATCCATAAATGACTTTATGGTTTTTACTGTCGCTAAAGTATTATCTGAACAGCCAAAAATAAATTGTTCTTTAATTGGGGAAGAGATTATTTATCACAAAGATATAAATATCGGAGTGGCGGTTGCTTTAGAAGAAGGACTGATAGTCCCAGTAGTGAGGAATGCAGATAGAAAAAGTCTATTGACTCTTTCTGGGGAGATAAAAGGTTTTATTAAATTATCTCGGAAAGAGAAGTTATTACCTGATGATTATAAAGGAGGGACTTTTACTGTTTCTAATTTAGGAATGTATGGAATAGAACAATTTACTTCAATTATTAATCCGCCGGAGGCAGCGATATTAGCAGTGGGTGCTGTTAAAAAGGTACCCATTGTGACTGAAGAGAAAAGTAAGGATAAGTTAGAAATTCGTTCTATAGCGAAGTTCACTCTTTCAGTTGACCATCGGTTGATTGATGGAGTGGTAGCAGCGAAATTTTTAAATCAACTAAAATATTATCTTGAATTTCCAGAGGCAACCGTTTTCGAAGAAGATGCTTCGAGTTTATAAAAGAAATGACAAAGTCATTAAATGATTGCAACCTAAAAAGCAAACAAAACGGTAATTGTAAAGGCACGATGAATCATATCAAGAGGAGGCCATAATATAGGAAATAAAAAAATGACAAAAAAAGTT
>JAHIPN010000248.1 GCA_018894595.1 bacterium | reverse complement strand
CTCAATTTATATTGATTTAATATGGTTTAAGTCAGTACAATATGTTACCGTTTTTTGGAAGATACTGTTGACCAAAGGGGTAGTCATGCTGTTTTTTGCTGCAGCATTTTTTATATTGTCTTTTATAAATCTTTCTTTTGCTCGACGTTTTGCTCCGGAGTTTCAGGTGGAAATAGGCCAGGATGAGTTTGAAAGGCCGGAGATTCAACTATATAAAAGCCTGCAAAATATTCAGATAAATAAAAAATTTGTTTTATGGTTTTCCCTGATTATTGCGCTCTTTATGGGATTCTCCGAAAGCTCTAGTTGGGAAAAGATTCTGATTTATTTAAACAGAACTTCATTTGGGATAACTGACCCTATCTTTAATAAAGATATCGGTTTTTATATGTTTAGTCTGCCTTTCTGGGAATTCGTCAGAAACTGGTTATCCTTTGCTCTTAGCATCATTGCTGTTGTAGTAGCTGCTATTTATATTGTTAAAAGGGCGGTAAAATATGAATATAAAAAACTTATTATTGAAACCCCGGTTAAGGTACATCTTTCCTTACTTATCGGTTTCATATTAATTTTAAAATCCTGGCAGTATTGGTTAAACGCCTTTAAGATTCTCTACTCTACTCGTGCGGTTATCTATGGAGCAGGATATGCTGATGTCCATGCCACTCTATTTGCTTTGAGGGTTTTAATGGTTTTAGCTTTGGTTTGCGCAGCACTGTTTTTTGTAACTGCAAGGAAAGAAAATTGGAAATTGCCAGCTTTGGGATTGGCGGTGTTGGTTGGTGTCTCTATCTTACTGGGAGGAATCTATCCCACAATTATTCAGAGTGCGGTAGTTTTGCCTAATGAAGGCAGCAAGGAGAGACCTTATATATTAAATAATATTGAAGCTACCCGGGTTGCGTATGGTTTAGATAAGATTAAGGAGGAAGAATTTCCGGTAAAGGAAGAGATAAGTTTCGAGGATATTGAGAAAAATGATGAGACGATTAGAAATATCCGACTCTGGGATTGGAGACCTATAAAACAAACTTTAAAACAGATTCAGGCCATCAGGTTATATTATGATTTTAATAGTGTAGATGTGGACCGTTATTATTTTAACGGAAACTATCAGCAGGTGATGGTCTCTCCCCGGGAATTAGATAAAGATAAGATACCAGAACAGGCCAAGACCTGGGTGAATGAGGTATTAACTTATACTCATGGCTATGGGGTAGTGGTAAATCCGGTTAATAAGATTAGCGGAGAAGGCCTTCCCGAACTGTTGATTAAAGATATTCCTCCGGTTTCCAGCGTAAATCTGGATATTACAAGACCGGAGATTTATTATGGAGAGATAACTAAAGGTTATGTAATTGTAAAGACTAAAGCCAAAGAGTTTGATTATCCTAAAGGAGATGAGAATGTCTACAGTACCTATGCGGGTAATGGTGGGATGCCGGTCTCCTCTCTATGGAGAAGGATTCTTTTTTCTATAAAATTTTCTAATATGCAGATTTTACTCACCACTAATTTTACTACCGAGAGTCGAATTATGATCAATCGTAATATTCAGGAGAGAGTCAATAAGATAGCTCCTTTCCTGGGTTATGACAAAGATCCTTATATGGTAATTTCTAAAGAAGGGAAATTATTCTGGATACAGGATGCTTATACCATATCCAGTAATTATCCTTACTCTACTCCTATTACAAGGGGTTCCTTCAATTATATTAGAAATTCGGTCAAGGTGGTAATCGATGCCTACAATGGGACAATGGATTTTTATATTATAGATCAGAAGGACCCTGTAGCTGAAGTCTATAAAAATATATTCCCACAACTGTTTAAGAACTTTGACCAGATGCCTGAGGATTTAAAGCAGCATATCCGTTATCCTAAAGATCTCTTCCAGGTACAAGCTGAGCTTTATTCTACTTACCATATGACTGATCCTGATGTATTTTATAATAAGGAAGATTACTGGACCATTCCTAATGAACTGTACGGGGAAGATGAGATTAAGATGGAACCCTATTATATTATTACTAAACTCCCGGGTCACGAAAGGGAAGAATTTATTTTGATGACTCCCTTTACTCCTTCTACCAAGAATAATATGATTGCCTGGCTGGCCGCAAAGAACGATCAACCGGATTATGGTAACTTGATTGTTTATAAATTTCCCAAGGAAAAATTAATCTTTGGCCCGATGCAGATAGAAGCGCGGATTGACCAGAATTCGGAAATCTCCCAACAATTAACCTTATGGGGACAGAAGGGTTCTACGGTTATCCGAGGGAATCTGCTGGTAATCCCTGTAGAAAAATCAATTCTTTATGTTGAGCCTTTATATTTGCGGGCGGAAACGGGAGAGATCCCTGAGTTAAAGAGAGTAATCCTCTCCAATGGTTCTGATGTGGTGATAGGAAATAATCTGGAAGATGCTTTAGAGAAGCTCTTTGCCCGGAGTTTTGGAGAAAGAGAAATTGTAGTGACGGGTGAAGAAAAAACTCTTAAAGATTTAATTAAGGAAGCGGCGGGATATTACGAAAATGCTCAAGAGTTCGCCCGTGAAGGCAACTGGAGCAAATACGGAGAAGAACTGCAGAAACTTGAACAGACTCTGAAGCTGTTAGAAGAGGCAAGCGAGAGAGAGTAAAATTAGCGTGGAGCGTACAGCGTTTAGCGTATAGTTGTGAGCTGCAAGTGTAAGGATAAGATAATAAAATGCTATATTCCGAGAAATATTCAGTTTTCAGTTATTACAAGGGGCGGATTTATCCGCCCCGTTTTTTTTCCTATCATTGCGAACGAACGAAGTGAGTGCGGCAATCTCATTTTTTCGAAGAACACTTTTTCTTGGTGCTCACGAGATATGAGATACGTTTTTTACTATCTTAACCAATTAACCAACTAACCATGTAACCAGCTACCTGTTTCTAAACGCTATCCGCTAGCTCTACAATCTTTGCCTCTAAATTTTCCAGATTCAATAAGGCGATGGTACTTTTTCCGCTGAGCCAGCCTCCGCATTCACCCGGATTTATAATGAGGGTCTTTCCGATTTTGCGTAAATCAGTTCGATGGGTATGCCCATAGATGATTACCTCGTATTTCTGACTCTCTGCCAGAGCATCTATTAATCCTTCTTTATGCAGTATAACTATATTTTTATGATTTAAGTTCATCTGATAAGGTTCAGGATAAAGCTCTCCTATCCCCTTAAATTTTTCTTGAAGGTAAAGTTTATCTCCATCATTATTTCCGAAGACTCCTTTTAGAGGACAGTTTAGATTTTTAAATTCCAAGAAAGTAAAAGGAGAAACAAAGTCCCCCGCATGCAAAATCAGCTCAACTTTTTCCCGGTTAAAGATTTCTACCGCTTTTTTTATCTGAGGTAAATTATCATGTGTGTCCGAGATTATCCCAATCTTCATCTTGTCATACCTCCTTACATTTTTATCCATTTTATATTAAAAAACGCAAAAAAGAAAGGTTTTATAATATTATGATTGTAACCTAAAAAGTAACAAAATGGTAATGTAGGGGCACGATGCATCGTGCCCACAGGAGAAATTAGGTAATAATATGGTGAGGGCACAATTCATTGTGCCCCTACAACATAATTATAACCAAAGAATTATAATTTACTATAAAATTATCTGCAACGCTTCGTATGTATAATTTATTAAAAATATTTTAGAAAAAGAAGTATTTTTTTTATTTTTATAGTATAATATAATGGTTTTAAAATAAGAGCAAACCCATATAATCTGGTAAAAAGGAAGTAAAATCAGAAATGCCAGAAAAAATTATCGGAATTTTAGGCGGCATGGGGCCTGAGGCCACTATAGACTTATTTTATAAGATAATTAAATTTACTCCCGCAGAAAAAGACCAGGATCATTTAAGGATAATTATTGATAATAATCCTAAGATAGCAGATCGAACTGCAGCCATCTTGGGAAAAGGAAAAGACCCTCTTCCCGCTTTACGAGAGACCGCTCAAAATTTAGAGAAATCCGGAGCAGATTTTATAATTATCCCCTGCAATACCGCTCATTATTTCCTTCCCTCAATTCAAGAAAGTGTCAAGATACCGATATTGAATATGATTGAAGAAACTGCCAAAGAGACCCAAAAGAAAATTCCCTCTATTAAAAAAGTGGGCTTGTTAGCTTCAATTGGGACTTATAAAACGGAAATTTACCATCAACACTTTAAAAAATATAATATCGAGATTATCTATCCTGAGAAGGAAGACAGGGAAGAAGTTATGAAGATAATCTATGCGGTTAAGGCAGGAGATTTATCTGAAGGAATTAAGAGAAATATTATAAAAATTGCCCAAAAATTGATCGATAAAGGAGCAGAAGCAATAATTGCCGGATGTACCGAGATTCCCCTAATCCTAAAAGAGGGAGATGTCTCAGTTCCAATAATAGACCCGACCCAGGTTTTAGCCAAAGCCGCAGTTCAAAAAGCCAAGCTATAAAAAACAATAACAACCAACATCATGTCCCCGGTTTTCACGAGGGCAAGTCCACCTGTCTATAAGTACATAAAATTTAGACAAGTGTATTAAATTATGGTAAAATCTTTAATAAATATATTATAAGACTGTAATAAGATGAGGACTAAATAAGGGAGGAACATCGGTGGAGAAAGATATAGAATTTGTTAAAGAAATTGCTTCAAAAGAGAAGAACTTTCCACAATAGTATGTGGACGTAGTAAGAAAAGCAGAACTGGCCGATTATACTACCATAAAAGGTTGTATGGTAATAAGACCATATGGATATGGTCTATGGGAGAATATGCAGGCAGGTTTGGATAGAAGGATTAAAGAGACCGGGCATAAGAATGCTTATTTTCCTTTATTTATTCCCGAGAGTTTATTAAAGAAAGAAGCAGAACATGTAGAGGGTTTTGCCCCAGAAGTTGCCTGGGTTACTCACGGTGGAAGCCAGAAATTAGAAGAAAGGTTGGCAGTTCGTCCTACATCAGAGGCAGTTATCTGCAGTCTTTATTCTAAGTGGGTTAAGTCCTGGAGAGACCTTCCTATCCTTTTAAACCAATGGGTAAATATTGTGCGTTGGGAGAAAGTGACCCGTCTATTTTTAAGGACTACCGAGTTTCTATGGCAGGAGGGCCATACTGCTCATAAGACTGAGCAGGAGGCAGAAGAAGAGACCTTAAAAATATTAAATCGGGTTTATAGGGATTATATTGAAAAAGACCTGGCTATCCCGGTAATTGTGGGTAGAAAGACTGAAAAAGAAAAATTTGCCGGGGCATTACATACTTATACTTTAGAAGCTCTTATGAGCGATGGTAAAATGCTGCAAGCCGGAACTTCGCATAATTTAGGGCAAAATTTTGCTAAAGCCTTTAATATTAAATATTTAGACGAAGACCAGCAAGAGAAATATGTTTGGCAGACTTCCTGGGGGACGACTACACGATTAGTCGGGGCCCTGGTTATGGTGCACGGTGATGAACGGGGTTTAAAATTGCCTCCCAAGGTTGCCCCTGTTCAGGTAATCATAGTGCCCATTATGTTCGATAAAACCAAGAAAGAAATTTTAGAAAAAGCCGATAGTATCCGCACTATTTTGAAGAAAGATTTTCGAGTAGAGATTGATACCCGAGACGGATATACCCCTGGTTGGAAATTCAACGAGTGGGAGATGAGAGGAGTTCCTTTAAGACTGGAGATCGGACCTAAAGATATGGCGCAAGGCCAGGTGATGCTGGTGAGAAGAGATACCGGGGAAAAGATAGCTGT
>JAHIPN010000247.1 GCA_018894595.1 bacterium | reverse complement strand
TGCAAATTGTTAAATTGAGAGTACCCAATCAGCCCCCACGGAAACCCCGAGAAAAGATAATTGCGAATATATTCCAGAGAAACCCATAAACAAGGTATTATAAAAAGACAGGTTACAGGCTTTGAGCATAGTTTTTTAACAATAATTGAAAAGACAGCTATATATAGAGAGATATAAGCGGCAAACAGGAAAAGAATGGATATGCATTGATAAAGAGGAAGATTACCATAAGTTTGCATAGTATAGACAAGCCAGTATGCAAGGGTGGTGTAATGTGCAAGACCTGCAATAAAACCAAGGCGAAAACTATTTGCTAACGAGCTGTTTTTTAAGGAAATCAGCAATGGCACAAGGGCAAACCACGCAAGCCAGTCAATGCCGATTTTCGGAAAAGAACCGGTTAAAAGCAAGCCGCTTAATATAGCTAAACTGATATTTGTCCAGTTAAAACTTGTTGTTTTCAATTTTTATCCACAGATTGCGCAGACCCGCCTGCCACTGTGAGGCACAAGCGGGCAGGTTGCACAGATTTTCGTGAGTTATTGGGTTAAATTCCCCGAAGCGCTATACCTCTGAAGCTTGCCGCAGAGTAATTCATTAATATACAGAACCAGCGATCATAGGTCAAGCTTAGTTCGGAATCGGGGTGTGATTAAAAGTGTTAGATTACGCCACAAAGCGCAATGAGCCATATATCCTTGATTTCAAGTAGTTATTGTGTTAGAAATTATGACACATTAAACGCAACATCTTTTTTCTCAAAAACAGCTCGCTTTTTCGATTTCAATATTCGGAGTTGGCGTGCTACAATTAATTGTAAACTATACAATAAGGTATACACGTAATGCGCGATTTCATTTCATGATATTGCGCGTTTTTTCCCACTAATCATTGTTAGCAGTATTAAGGGATATTATGGAAACACAGGCTACAAAAACAAATTGGTTTGTTCGTATTTTGATAATTGTGTTTTGCCTTGGTCTCTTTGTAATGGTATTTTACAATTTTCTATTTGTTGACCCCAAAGGTGAAATAAATAGCGGTTTATTAATACTATTGTCCATTTCTTTGATATTAGTTTTGGCTGAATCTTTTGATAGCTTCTCCATCGGAAAATTAATCTCAATATCCAGAGAAACGAAAAAAAAAGAAAAGCAGATTCAAGGTCTTGAGAAAAAAAATTCGGAACTAATTAATCAAATCATTTCAATACAAAACATTCAATCTCAAACTCAGCAACATACAAACGTATATGGTGATTATAATATTGGCCAAAAATCTGAACAAGTTGCTGGGCAAGAAAGTGAACCCGAAGTTGATAGAAAAGCCGTTGAGAAGCTATTAGCCGTTATTGGTGAAAGCATAGTAATTTCAGAGCTTGAAACAAGAATAATTGATGAAATGAAAGCCAATAATCTTAAAGTGGATGGGGATTCAATTAAGGTTTTGGTCAAGCATCTTGCTGGGACACAGTTACTTTTAGCATTTGAGCGAATACATAGCATAATTTTTGGCAGCCAGATATTTCTTTTAAAAAGGTTGAACGAATCAGCCGGTGTTGGAAAACCTATGGTGTTTGTTGAACAACATATTGATCATGTGAGAAATATGTTTTCTGAAAATCTTTCTTCATGGACAAATGAGCAATACTTACAGTTTCTTTTCGATAGAATATTAATTGTTCGTAATGATGAACAATTGCACGTAACAAATCTTGGAGTTGAGTACTTGACTTGGCTTGTAAGAAATGGGCGTTCAGATAACAAGCCACTATGACTGCTAACCCGGCGCTGGAAATGGACTGGGAAAAGCCTGGCCTTGTAAAAAGGCAGAATAAAGTCAAAGTTAGTTGCTTTTACACAGGCTCCTGGTAATTGTTTCCCAGCCATTCAGCTAACCGAATCCTGCAGTGAGACAAAAAGTTAGGCGCAATTGGAAGGTTTTTAAAGTAGTAAAAGTAAGAGAAACTCAAAATTATTATTGATAGCAAAGGAATCACAACCGAATGGGAATATTTAAACGAAATAGAACCACTAAAACCTTGTAGATATTGTTATGTGGGCTTTTTTATTAGAAGATACAAAGGTGTATAAAACAATTGCTCAAATTCTTGAGAAAACACAAATCCTTCGAAGAACAACAATACCTAATCGTTCTATACTTAAGGCAACGGAGTTAAAATTATAAAAATACTACTTCTTTTTACTCTTCTTTTTGTCGGGGCGCTGAGTCAATGCTGATCCAGCAACACTTTTTACCTTTTTGGACGTTTTTTTGCTTTGCAATAATTCAGATGCTTTTTTGCCGACACGTTTTGAAGTTTTTTCATTTTTAGCCATTTTAAAAAATTCCTTGTTTGGGTTGATGTTGTCCATATACATTATGATGTATAAATAAGACTAAAATAATACAATATATGGAGATGTCAATGCTACATTGAAAGTAAATCAGGTTTTTTTATACCGTGAAAATGATAAATAAAAGGTTCTAGTAAAAATAGCCATATATGCCACTTCATTTATAGAACAAGGAAGGCAAATGAACACTGACCTATCATTTATTACAAACGAAAAAAAGCAAAGTCTTAAAGAGCGGTTTGAAGTCCTTATTAAAGACACTTCATTCTTTGACTGCCTTGTGGGTTATTTCTATTCCAGCGGATTTCACGCCATCTATCAGTCTTTGGAACACACGGAAAAGATAAGAATTCTTATTGGAATCAGCACGAGCATACAAACTTTTAGATTACTGGAAAACGCCAAAAAACTTAAACAGCAGCAAATTGATTTCTCGCACGCCGAAACTAAGCAGGAAGTTGAAAATCTTGTTCAAAAAGAAATGGAGGATTCTGAAGACAATAGAAAAGTTGAAGAAGGTGTAAATAAATTTATAGAATGGGTTGGTAATGGCAAACTGGAATTAAGGGCTTATCCATCACAGAATATACACGCCAAACTCTATATTATGACATTTGCGGAAGGCGACAGGGATGTTGGACGCGTTATCACAGGTTCCAGCAATTTTAC
>JAHIPN010000246.1 GCA_018894595.1 bacterium | reverse complement strand
CAAATAAATGATTAAATATATTAATCCGGTAATAAGTTCTACCATAGGATATTGTATAGATATCTTACTGTTACAATTACGGCATCTGCCTTTAAGCAGGATAAAACTTAATAAAGGTATATTATCAACTGGTTTTATTTTGCTGAGACATTTAGGACAATGAGATGCTGGATATATTATTGATTCATTTCTGGGAATTCTATAAATACAAACATTACTAAAACTTCCTACTATCAGACCTAATATAAATATTGGAATAATCTCTATCCCATAGTACATTTAATCTCCTATTCTTATTTCCTAATTACAATATTTAAACGAAGCATATTACCATCAGGACCTATGGCATCGAGAGTGAAGGTGTCTACTCCATTAAAGCCAACCACCACATCGCCAGGTATGTTCCAACCGTTTCTCGTTTGAGATTTTTTGGTAACAGGATTTTGAATACTCAAAGATTTAATAATATTATCTGTGTCATTCCAAATTAATACAGGATGTTTATCTATTAACAATAATTTTATTTCTTTTTCTGCAGATTCCACATTTGATTTAATAATTTTTATGGTATTTTGTTCAACATACCAATCATAAAGTTGAGGTCCATAAATAACTGCTGCTCCGATAATAACAATCCAGATTATTAAGGTAATTAAAACTACGCCGCGTTTGTTGGATAACATTGCTATTCACATCCTTTAATCCATTGGTAATTTTTCTGCTTTTTCTTTTTCTTCGCCTCTTTTTACTTTTTTTAATTTTTCATTAATCGCTTCAGAAACAAAGTGATTTATTAATATTCCATGAGATTTACAATATTCTCTTAACTCTATCACAAGTGGCTCAGGAATTCTTGAGCCTATTAATTTCTTTTTTGTACTCATAGTGTTAACCTCGGTTAACTAATGATAACACAAGTTATCATCTTTGTCAAAAAATTCAAAAAACACCAGTGTCATTCCTGTTTCTCTTCTGTCATTCCCATGAAAATGGGAATCCATAGATATTCTATTTATTCAAACTTTCTTTATAAATATTATACAGCTCTTTTTCTATTTCTTCAATTATAGGACTACCCTCTGGTGCTAATTGCAAAGCTTGTAAAAAATATTCTAAGGCTTTGTCAGGCATTTCTTTTTTACTATAAACAATTCCCAAATTAACCAAAATAACATAAATTTCCTGAAAATCTGGTTCTATTTTTAATATTCTTTCCCATTGCTCAATCGTTCCATCATAATTTTCTTTTTCAAAATATAAGAGGCCTAAATTAAAATAAGCTTTAGTAAATTTAGGACATAAGTAAATGGCATACTTAAATTCTTCTTCTGCTTTTTTATAATTTTTAGCATTTTTGTAATACAAACCTAAATTTAAATATATATTTTTATCCTTAATATAT
Organism: bacterium; assembly: GCA_018894595.1. The sequence continues at coordinate 1,699 of JAHIPN010000246.1, read as the reverse complement.
CTTTCCGCTCTTCTAAAAATTCCTTCAACTTTATTATATACTCCTAAATTATAATAAGTAGCACCTAAATTGATAAGAATATTTCCATTATAAGGATCAAGTCTTTCACCATATTCAAAATTTGATAATGCTCCCTGATAATTTCCTTCAACTAAATTGTCTTTTCCTTTATAAGAACATACTTCTGAAAGGAAAGGTCTTATTGCTAAAGAATCGATTGCTATTATCATAATAATCACAGCTAAAATACTACAAACAATTTTAAAAGTTGGTCTCTTATTCTTAAACTTTTTTGCAATCTTTTCTTTTTTAAATTTGGATAAATTAAAATCTTTTACATAAATAGTTGTAAGCCCTATAATTGTAAAAAACGTTGAACCCAAAGCCGGTACGTGTAAGGGAAAAGTAAATAGACTATGTATCAAAAAGCAAGAAATTCCCACAAGTAGGCCCCAACCAACTAATCTATTCTTACTATTTTTCTCCTTTTTTAGGAAATTTAAGACTGTACTATATAATATAAATATAATTGCCATGAATAATCCTAAACCTAATAAGCCCAATTCAGCGCCAATTTGCAAATATTCGTTATGAGCCTCTCTGGGGAAGGTATAATATTTTATAGAATCAGGATTATCTTTGAAAAATTCTGCCTGGTAATCTAAATAATTCATCTTAAAAGTCCCTATACCCGAACCAAGCAAAGGTTTATCTTTAATCATCTGTAAAGTATTCTTCCAAATTAAAAAGCGTGTATTTATAGAAGGGTCTTTTTCATCAAAAGTTGATAAAGCTCTTTGAGGAAGAGTTAAAAGACTTTTATTTAAAGGATTATCAGTTGAGTATATAATGGTAATAATTAAAAAAGTAGATAATAATATAATTAACCATTTTTTATTCTTCTTAAATATTTCGTAAATATTAAATTTAATAACAATATAAATTGCAAATATCAAAGTAAGGCTAATACTGATCCATATACCTCTGCTCTGGCAGATCATTATAGTAGTGTAAATAACAGATAACAATAAAAATAATAATATCTTATTTTTCTTTATTTTATCCAATAAAAAGAAAGAAAATATTATAGGAAAAATTAAAGCCAAATAGTTTGATATCCAGTTCTTTTGACCAATGGTAGAAGTAAGACCTCCAAGCTCTCTTAAATAAGGGTCTAGTCCATAATACTGAATAATAGTGTAAATTGATATAATAAATGATATTATAAAAAATAATTTGATAAAAGAATAAAATTCTTGTTCATTTTTAATATTATTTATTACCAAAAAATATATAAGAAAATAGGATAAAAAAATTACATAATCTCGCAAGCTTACTATTAAAAATTTACTTTCAAATAAAGATATACTCATTATTAAAATAAACAAAAAAATAGGTAAATTTAACGGACTTTTTACCCAGATGTTTTTTTCTTCTTTAAAATATTTTAAAACCCATAGAGTTAGAGCAATTATCACAAATAGCTTTAACCAGGCTTCTTGATTATCCCGAAAATAATCTACATATTTATATACTACTAAGAGTGTAAATATGATTAATAGTTTTAAACTTAGTAATATTGCTTTTTTATAAAAATCTTTATTTTCTACTATATATTCTTTCATTTATTTCCTTACAATCAATTATTTTTATTACTATGCTGTATTTATAGATTTTTCTCTATTAACATTTTTTATCT
>JAHIPN010000245.1 GCA_018894595.1 bacterium | reverse complement strand
TTAACCACCAGAACACTCCCCTGCATTTCAGGCCATATCTCTTGACTCATTAGTAACATTTTAAAACCAAACTCCTCAGCCATAGTAGCCCATTGTTCAGGGAGAAAGGCAGCATCTAATTGCCCCATCTTGATGGCCATCACCTGTTTTGGCGGGTTCATCCGCTGAATCCTGGATAATACTTTTTCTTCATCAAGATTGTACTTATCTATCGTCCGATGAAGAAGCACATCTACTGCCCCGCCTTCCCTAACACATCCGATACAAATCCCTGGCTCTTCTAAATCCTTAACACTTTTTATCTTCTCAGGATTAACCACCAAGCCATAACCATATTTATGGGTTCCGGCAACTATTTTTATGGGAACTTTGGCATTAGCATAGACATTTATAGCAGGAACCAGACAAAGGTAAGCTACCTGAATATCTCCCCGGGCTAAAGCAGAAGCCAGAGCCATACCAGTAACATAACTCTCATATGCAGTTAAGTTAAGCCCTTCTTCCTCAAACCAGCCTTTGTCCTGGCTTACATAGGCACAGGCAGCATGGTCCATAAATTCTACCGCCATACCGATGGGAGTTGATTTTAGGGGAGCACATTCACCAAAAGATGCAAAAATTAATAATCCTACTAACAATAACATAAATATTTTTTTCATTAAATTTATCCTTTCTATTTTTTATTTTATATCGAAAATTTTTAAGGAGTGAGTATGGGGTTATGAGTATGTGAGTATGGGGTCAGGTCTTCACATTTGACATAACTTATTCCTACATAAGATAGCAAAAATGTTATGTCAAATGTGAAGACCTGACCCCTATTTTTGACCCCTATTTTTATTTTTTTTTAGTATTTTTTAGTGACTACAAAAACAATACTGTTCATACCCTTTAAGATAGGCAACCCCAGCAATAGTAACTCCGTAAAATATAATTGGCTTTTCTATTAAAAGCGGAGTTAGAGTATCATTAACCACAGTAGTCCCGGTAGCTAGAATCACATCTGCCCAGGATAGGATTTCTTTGGTATGAGAAACATCTTCTATTATTACTCCACACTTTTCTCGACCTATATTATCTTGATCTAAATCAGCAACCCTGATTTTAAAATTAGCGGATAATGCTTGTACCATCGCTGGTTGCATCCCGATAAAAGCGATACGAGGATTACCAAATCGCTCTTTGACATAAACTATTAGATGAGCAGCACACTCTCCCGGTTCTTTATCTTTACAGTGAACTGTCTTAGAAATATAATTTAGGTATCGCAACGCCGCATTTAAAGCAGCGATAAAAATTGCCCTATTAAAATTATTATCCAGTGACATAGTTAAAATTTCCCGTAAACTGCCGCTATAATTTCCCGGCATATCAGTAAAGGCCTGCCCTAAACCCCCATTAAAATCAGCTTGAATCATTACTTCTTTCCCTTTTAATAGAGGAAAATCATCCCGCTCTGGTTTTCCGATTACCTCTTGGGGAGTTAATGTCCGGGCACTTACCACTTCTACCTTTGAAGACATTAGCTCCTTCTCTTTAATTAGATTAAAAAATCTCTCTTTTATATCCTTATAAAAATCCATCTTCTTCTCTCCTTTTTATTTCACCGACAGAAAAAACATTGGGGGTAACGGCAAACTTCGCAATTTAAACAAAATCCTCCCTCTCCCATCTTTATAAAGTCCTCTTTATTTAAAATTTCTCCTATAAAAATTCGGGGCAGCACTACATCTAAAATAGTAGTCCGGTAATACATGGCACAACCGGGAACTCCCAGCAAGACAGTGGCGCCCAGATAAGCCATCATAAACATATTCCCCGGCTGAACCGGCGCTCCATAAGTTACTACTTTAGCCCCACTCTCTCTTATCGCCCCGGGGGTAAGGTCATCAGGATCCACAGACATTCCTCCGGTCAGTATTATTAAATCAGCTTCTTGCTGCCTATAATATAAAATATTTTCTTTAATCTCCTCTATATCATCCGGACAAAAAGTTTGTCCAAGATACTGGGCATTAAAAAATTCTAACTTATTTCTCATTACCGGCCCAAATTTATCCTGAATTCTCTTTTTGTATATTTCATTGCCGGTAGTTATCAGGGCGGCATTTAATTTTTTATATGTTTCAATTTCAAAGACTTTCCCTTTTTTCTGACATAAATCTTCTAACTGAATTAAATTTTCCTCTTGGGTAGCGAGAGGGATAATCCTTACCCCTGCCAATCTTTGGCCTCTTTCTACCGTAAAATTCTGTGGGAGAGAAGCTATGGAAATATCTTTAATAGAGTTTATTCGGTATAAAAGGTTGGAATTAATCTTTAATAATCCTCTCTCTTTCGACTGTAAAGTAGACTTTCCCTCTTTTGGTTCATCGTAATCTACATTTTCTCCTGCTACTGCCCGGGCTATTCGGAGAGCTGCTTCGTCTTCGTGAACTTCTCCTATCTTGGGCTCCCATACATATATTTGCTCTTTTCCTAATTCTAATAATTTTTCTATATCTTCTTTCCGGATAATATGGCCTTTTTTAAAAGCCCTCCCTTTAAATTCTCCAGGAATAATCCGGGTAATATCGTGACACAATATCATCCCCACTGCTTTTTCAACTGAAATCTTTTTCATAAAGTACTACACCCCACCTTTGCCCTCCCCCCTCAATGGGGAGAAAATTTATGAATCCGATAGGCGAGACGCCTGTCCTACGAAAATTACGGAAAACAAATAAAAGATTATTCTTTCTTAAATATTTCTTTATAATGCAAATTTAAACTCTCTTTAGCTTTATCGCGAAATATCTCAAACTTCATCATCAAATCTTTGGCCTGCTCAGTAAGCTGCGACCCTCCGCCACTTTCTCCTCCGACTTTTCTTTTTAAAAGATTAAATCCTAATCTTTTTTCTAAATCTTTTATTAGATTCCAGGCCTGGGAATAAGACATATTTATTTCCTCTGCCGCCTGTCTTAACGAACCGATCCTTTCTACCCGATGAAGAATATCCAAGGGGCCATCTCCAAAGGCTTTTTCTCCATTCTTTTCCAACCAAATTTTGTATCTCAATTTCAATATCATCACTTCCTATAGACATGCTCTCTGAAAAAATTATATTCCGTAAATATTTTCATATTCAACTTTATTTTCCTTTAAAATTTCTTCTATTTTTTGTTTATCCGCACTGTTAAACTGTAAGCAAATGCCACAATCAGAACTTAAGTGCCGAGGAACAGGAATGAGTTTTATTTTTAAATTTGCT
>JAHIPN010000022.1 GCA_018894595.1 bacterium | reverse complement strand
CCATACTTTACCAGAAGCTGAAGCTTTAGTGAATGATTGTGAAAAAGCAGGGGCAGATTTTATTGAGTTAGTATCTTATACGGAAGATACTCTATTACCAATGCTTAAGGCTGCAAAAAAAAGAGTATCCATTCCGGTAATCTGTAAAATGAGTGGGAATTGGCCTGACCCGGTTAGCACTGCTAAGAGATGTTTGGAATTAGGGGCAGATGCAATTTCAGCTATCGATTCTATCGGACCCACCTTAAAGATTAACATTAAAAAGGCAAGACCGGAAATGTTTAGCGCTAACGGTTATGGTTGGTTATCAGGAGGAGCTATTAGACCGATTGCCCTGAGGATTGCTTCTGAAATTGCCCGCAATGGTTGTAATAATTTAATAGGAATTGGTGGAGTAACTTGCGCAGAAGATGCTATTGAATATCTAATGATAGGTGCCGGTGCTATTGGGGTATGTTCTATTGCAATTCTTAGAGGCATTGAAGAATTTACTAAACTATGTAATAGTACCTCTGCATTATTGGCCGAATTGGGCTATAATTCAATTTCTGCAGTAAAAGGAGTAGCTTTACCCAATTTCCCCAAGGAAGAAAAGTTTGCTAAATTAGAATTTAATTATGAACCTGATTATGCACCTTGTCAGACTGCCTGTCCGGCTGGGGTAAATGTTCCGCTGTATTTAGATAAGATTAGAAAGGGTGATTATGCAGGCGCTTACAAAACTATTAGTTTAACCAATCCTTTCCCGGCAATTTGTGGCAGGGTGTGCGATCATCCTTGTGAAGAACAATGTCGACGTTCTACAATTGATGATCCCTTGCAAATTAGATTATTAAAAAGGTTTGCTGCTGATCAAGCCTTAGAAAATTGTGGTTATGAGCTTCCTTTGCCACCCATGCAGCCCGATAATGGTAAAAAAATTGCTATTATTGGTTCTGGGCCGGCAGGATTAACCTCTGCTTTTTATTTAGCACAATTAGGATACAAAATTAAAATATTCGAGGCACTTCCTGTAGCTGGTGGGATGATGGCTGTGGGGATTCCTGATTATAGATTACCCAAAGAAATTTTAAAAAAAGAAATTGATAGAATTGAAAATATGGGAGTAGAAATTAAAACAGGTATAAGAATAGGTAAAGATATTTCCTGGGAAGAACTAAAAAAACAGGATTATAATAGTATTTTAATTGCTACAGGTGCACATAGAGATTCAGTATTAAATATTACCGGAGAAAATCTTGCAGGAGTATTATCCGGAATAAGTTTTCTTAGAGATGTTAATTTAGGACACAAGTTTAATTTTAATGGTAAAAAGGTAGCGGTAATTGGAGGAGGTAATGCGGCTATTGATTCTGCAAGATCTGCCTTGAGATTAGGAGCTAAGAAAGTTACGGTAGTTTATCGCCGAGAAAAAGAAGATATGCCTGCTTTTATAGAGGAAATTAATTACGCTGAAGAAGAGGGAATTAAGTTTATATTTTTAGCTGCTCCCGACAAAATTATCGGAAAAGAAAATGTGGAAAAATTCTACTACAAACCTACAAAATTAGGTAAATTAGATAGTTCAGGCAGAAGAAGGCCTATGCCCACCGGAGAACCGTCTAAGGGCTTAAAGGTAGATGTAGTTATAATTGCTGTCGGCCAAAAGATAGATACTGAATTTCTACCGGAGATAAAGAATAAAGAAACAGGTGAAACCAAAGTTGAAGGTGTCTATGCTATAGGTGATTGTGTCAATGGATCAGGGACAATTATTCAATCTATTACCGATGGTAAGAAAGTGGCAGAGGAGATAAATATATATTTGCAGGGGAAAGAAAAATTACCAGAGGAAGAAGAGGTAAAATGTAAGCACTTTGGAGTGGTAGATAATGATTATACATCGCGGGAAGAAACAAAATTATTATCTCTTAAAGAAAGAGTTCTTAGTTTTGACGAAGTGGAAATGGGTTTAGAAGAAGATGCGGCCAGGAAAGAAGTTCAACGCTGTCTGCAATGTGGCTGTATTAACTGCCAGGGTTGTGTTGTGGCTTGTCCGTATGATGCCCGTACTTTAGATTTTCCTGTAATGAAGGTAGATCAAGATTTATGCCGAAGCTGTGGATTATGTTTGTCTGTCTGCCCCGCAGGTACATTAACTGCTGAAATAGTAGAAAAATAAAAAGAAGAAAGATGTTTTATTGCTAAATAATAAAAATAAAATTATACATATTATTTAAACTTTTAAAATATAAATTATATCAAACATACAAAGGAGGTATATTTAGTTATGGCCTTAACAGCATATATCGATTTAACCGAAAAAAATATAAAAATAATAGAAAGTCCAAAAGAGGTTTTGAAAAAATATTTAGGAAGCAGAGGGTACGCGGCAAAAATTCTCTATGATAACGTAAGTCCAGAGGTCGAGCCGCTTAGTCCAGAAAATTATTTGATATTTTCTACCGGCCCTTTCACCGGAACTCCCTGGCCCACAGCTGCTCGATTTACGGTAACTGCCAAATCACCTTTGACCGGAGTTTATGGATATGCTAACTCTTCCGGATTTTTTGGGCCAGAGTTAAGGAAGGCTGGTTTCGACGCCCTGGTTTTCAAGGGCAAAGCTCAAAAACCGACAATATTAATAATAGAAGACAACGATCTAAGCTTAGTTGATGGAGAAAAATACTGGGGAAAGACTACAGAAGAGACAGAAAAAGAATTAAAAAATATCTTTGAAGGCTGCCGAGTTGCTTCTATCGGTCCTGCAGGAGAGAGATTGGTTAAAATATCTTCAGTAATCAATGATTATGGACGAGCTGCTGCCCGCTGTGGGATGGGGGCTGTTATGGGTTTTAAAAATCTTAAAGCAATAGCAGTTAGGGCAAGTAAGAATGTTCCTTATTCAGTGGAATTTAAAAAAGTAGCTTTGGAAATGATGAAAAAAGTAGGAACTCATCCTGCATCAAAAAGTCTTAGAAAATGGGGAACAGCGCACTTAATCGATCCTAAAAATATCAGCGGTGATTTACCCACAAGAAATCATCAATTGGTTCAGTTTTCTAAGGCGGAAATGGTAAATGCAAAAAGTTTAAGTAGATATTTAGAGAAAAATATGGGCTGTTTTTCCTGTCCCATTGCTTGCTCCCGGTTTACAAAAGTAGAGGAAGGTCCTTATAAATGTCGTACCGAAGGACCCGAATATGAAACTTTAGCTGCATTGGGGCCATTAGTGGGTAATGCAAATATAGAGGCAATAATTTATGGTAATTTACTTTGTAATAGATTGGGGATTGATACTATATCTACCGGCGTTGTAATTGCTTTTGCAATGGAATGTCATGAAAAGGGATTACTATCTGATGATAAATTAAATCTGGAATGGGGAAAAGAAGAAACTATAATTGAATTAATTAAAAATATTGCTTATCGTAAAGGTTTAGGCGACCTTTTGGCTGAAGGAGTTAGAAGGGCAGCAGAAAGGATTGGAAAAGGGGCGGTAAAATATGCCATGCATGTAAAAGGTTTAGAACTTCCCAGGCAAGAACCTCGAATTTGCAAGGGTATGGCCTTAGGTCATTCAACCTCTAATAGAGGGGCAGACCATCTTTATGCTCTTCCTACTATTGATTTGACTGGTAATGTAGAAGTTGGTAATAGGTTTTTCCCTGAATGCATGCCCAAGATTTTAGAAAGGACCGACGAGACTTATAAACCGGATATGGTGGTTTTTACAGAAGCCTATTGTGCTATCTCTGATGCCTTGGGGGTATGTAAATTCTCTACCACAGAGAATTTTGCTCTCTATCCGGAGGATTTAGCACTTGGGCTAAAAGAATTACTGGGTTACGATTATGATGGGGAAAGTGTTATCAAAGCTGGCGAAAGGATTGTTAATATAGAGCGGATGTATAATTATCGTCATGGTCTTAGCCGGAAAGATGATCAATTACCCGCTCGTTTCTTAAAAGAAGAAGCTACCGTATATGATTTAGAGACAGGAGAACCACTAAAAAAAGGATTAACCGTTAATTTAAAATATATGTTAGATAGGTATTATCGTTTAAGAAATTGGGATGAAGAGGGTATTCCCACTGCAGAGAAGCTTAAAGAATTAGGATTGGAAGAGTTAATTAAAGATTTAAAAAAATAAAAGATGATATAAAAGTTACAAAATATAATAGCAATGGAAGATAGGTTAAAAAATTCTATTCGCGAAGGGAGATAGAGAGAATTACCATGAGTATAATGATAAAAAATGGCCTATTAGTAACCGCCGAAAAGATAATAGAAAAAGACATTTTGCTCGAAAGTGAAAAAATAATAGCCATAAAGGATGAATTTTTATCCCAGGAGATTCCGGAGAAAACCAAGATAATAGATGCTGCTGATAAATATATATTTCCCGGAATAATTGACGCCCATACTCATTATTTTATGAAATCCCCACCTAATAATGTTACTGCTGATGATTTTTACAGCGGAAGTATGTCGGCAGCTTTTGGAGGAGTAACCACTTTTATAGATTACGCTGAACAGCAAAAAGGTCATTCAATAATTGAAGCTTTTATTAATAGACAGGAAGAGGCTAAGGGAAATGCAGTAATCGATTATTCCCTTCATCAATCGGTTTGCTCTCTATATCATAACGTAAAGGAAGATTTAAAAGAGTTAAAAGATGGGGGTGTAAGTAGTTTAAAGTTATTTACTACTTACAAAGAAGACGGATCTATGCTTGAGAAGGAAAATTGGCTTGAGTTGTTAAAGATGAGTAAGGATTTAAAATTATTAGTTACTGTTCACGCCGAAGATGACGAAATGATAGATCAAATTAAAATTAAATATAAAGATAGAGAAGAATTTCCTCCTTATTTTCATCCTCTTTTACGCCCTTCGGAGGTTGAGTATAGTGCGATTAAAGAAATAGGAGACATGGCTAAATTATTAGATATGCCGATTTATATTGCCCACTTGTCTTCAAAAAAAGGCTATAGAGCCTTAAAGGAGATTAAGAAAAATGGGGGAAAAATATTCGCTGAAACTACACCTCATTATTTATTATTGACTGATGATTTACTTAAAAAAGAGGATGCCCAAAAATATTTTATGACACCTCCATTAAGGGATAAAGAAGATAACGAAGCTTTATGGGAGGCACTTAGAGATAAATATATTTCAGTTATAGACACTGATCACTGTTCCTATACAATTGAGCAAAAATTCCTTTCTAGTAATTGTTTGGATATTTTAGCTGGTATTCCTGGTTCAGAGACATTATTACCGTTAGTCTATAGTTATGGGGTAAAGAGAGGCTATTTTAATGTAAAGAATATGGTAAATTTATTATCTACTAATCCAGCTAAAATATTTGGACTTTATCCGGAAAAAGGTAGTTTAGAAGT
>JAHIPN010000244.1 GCA_018894595.1 bacterium | reverse complement strand
TAAATATACAAGAGAATAAGAGGGTTTTAGCGGTTTTGAAAAAAGCTGATATTTGGGCGTGTACGGGGCGTATTTAAAAAATACGATGATTAGTACCAGCCACCTTAAAATAAGCGCTTAAAACACGCTTAAATTAAAGAATATTTTTCGTGGTTCCTGAAATTCCCCGTTATTAGTCTTCTTTTCTCTTATATTCTCGCTTTTTCTCCTAAATCCTCTTATTCTCTTGTATATTTACCAGAGTATTGAAGAAACCCTTTAAATTTAAACTAATTATTAACTAATATTCAAAGATACTCTTAATTACCTCTAATTTCGTCATAAATACTTACATAACAAAAATTCCTTAATATATGAGGGTCTGTGTCTTGCCAATACAAAAGAGAATCATTAAATAATGCGGTAATAGTGGATTATAAAGGATTTGAGAAATTTTGCAAGTAATGTTAGAATGATTTTATGAAAGAAAAAATTAAGAAAATCTTTTCGAAGGTATTCAGCTATGTGCGTGTTGTAGATTCGAAGGTATTCGGCTATATGGGTGTTGTAGATACGCAAATTAGCATTTACAATACCTTAAAAAAAGCAATGCCAGAATTGTCAGAAAATGAAATTTTAAATAAACTCATACTTTCAAGAATTAAAACACTCCCAAGAATTGCTTCAAAAGAGGAAGAAAAAGCTCATTATAAACCACTTTTAGATAATTCTAATAAAACGCTTGAAGATGTAATTTGGGAAATAATATTTTTTGAGTTTTTTGAGAATAGAACGAACGAACTCTTAAAGAAAAAAATCCCCCCGGAAGCAATCACAACGTGGATATCGGAACAGAAGAGAAAAGAGAGATCTAGTAAAATAAAACCAGTGAGGCAATATATAAAGGAAAAAATAAGAAAATTTTATATAAATACAGACAACAAAGATGACATAGAAGAATCTATAAAGCATATTTCTTTAATTCATGAACGAAAAAGAGAGGAGAAAAATAAAACAAATGACATAGAAGAACTTATAAAAACTATTTCTTTAATTCTTGATGCAACAGGAGCTAAATTGAATGAAAAAGACAAGAAAATGCTATTTAGCAAAAAAAGCCCAGAGGAAGTTAAAGATCTCAGCGATGAGCAGAAGAAAAGTTTAGAAAAATTTTATGATAATCTGGCTAAAGGATATATTCTTTTAGCGATAAAAGGGCATGAATTTACCAAAGTTGATAGAGTAGAAGAAAAATTCGGATCAACTATGGAAGAAAATTATCCCGAAGCAAGCGAGTCGTTCATTAAATTTGCAAGAACCTATTGGACCTTTCAGATTCATCTCCTTGAGGATTTCACTGGATTAAGAAATTACCTTGCCTATTCGTATTTAGCTGACCTACACGCAATAATTGCAAGTGGTTTTTTTCCAATGCCAGGTCCAGCTACTATACCAAGCAATGAGAGAGAAAAGATTCAAAGAGAGATACTTAAAGATTTTGATATTGATATAGAAGATTTTATGAAGGGAAATCCAATCTTAATTAGAGATAGGCAGCGAGGTATATAACCCAAGCAGATATTTCTCAGCGTTAAATATCTTTTTAAAAGCATTCGTTAATAGCTATAATTTTATAAAATAAAAGTAAGATTAAGTTGTTAAGAAAGATACATATTTGTCGCCTTCTGTATAAAGCACGCCATTGACTACTTTTCTTTAGCTCAAACTCCTTATTTTATAAGTATTCTGAATTATAAATTTACGACATTATGTCGTCTTTTTTACTTAATGTTGACAAAATCTAAAAAGATACTAAAATAAAAAGAAAAGAAAAACGGTAAAAGACTAATACACAAACATGATTCGCTACTTTTTCTATGCATCCTTATTGGGAAAAACTATATTTTATTAGAAGGTGGTGTCAAAATAATGGTAGCAAAAAGGAATACCTATAAATATCATTTTAAAGTTGGCAACAAGATAGTTCATAGTGGTATAACAGATGACTTAGATAGGAGAGAACAAGAGCATAAACAGAAATGGCCTAACGGGCATATCTATCAGGTTGGAAATAAAACTACAGAAGAAGCTGCTAGAAAGTGGGAACAGGAACAAAAGAAGGCGTAATTGTACTTATATAAAATAATAGCAAATTTTTTGAGGAGAAAAAGCTTCTTATAACTCTATTTATTTGGCTTTTAAAATAATTTAATTATGACTTACCAATATAAGAGAGAACCCTTAAATAACGACGAGCTGGATAAACTAATCAATTCCTGTTAGACTTTTCGGGAAAAGTTCGTTGTATGGACCTTTTTAGATACCGGTTTAAGGGTGTCTGAATTTGCCGACCTCAAAAAAGAAAACATTCAATGGCAAGAAAGAAGATTAGTTATCTACGGTAAAAGCGGTCCTTATGGCAAAAAGACAAAAAGACGTATTATCCCTATGACAGACAGAGTTAGAAGGTTAATTGAATGCCATTTTGCTGAAAATAACAACACCGGAATGAGTAAAAGGACGATCGAAAGAATAGTAAAAAAAGTAGCTGATAAAGCCGGAATTTCAAAGCCAGTTAGTCCTCATGTTTTAAGGCATACTTTTTCTGTAAATTGTATTAAAAAAGGCATCTCTACCAGAGCACTTCAATCTCTTTTAGGCCATGATAGATTAGCCACTACTGAAATTTACCTTTAGAAGTAATCGCCCAGAGTTCTAAAGTTGGGGAAAGAATAAGTAAATGGATATAGTTACTAAAATTTTAGGCAGCCTGTTAGCACTATTTAGTATAAGTATGTGGTATGGCCATAAGCAATATGTAAAGAGAAAAATTCCTTTCCAAATTGCTACCGCCTATCAGACAATTCTTGTTACATTCACTTCTATAGGCTTATTAGTAGGTTGCCATTTATGGATAGTTGTTATAGCGATTCCTTTGTGGTGGCCAATCTTAACAATTTTGGTCACGAAAGAAAGAATGTACGAGGCTTATAAATCAAAACAACAAATGAAAAAATACGGAAGAGTTCCTGTACCTTCAGATCTTGCGAGTCAGTTTAAAATTCCCAAATTATTTAAGGCAGATTATGTTTTATTTTATGCAATTTTGATATTTACCGCAGATTTTTGCTTGGCTCGTGGGCTTAGTTTATTAGGATGGATAGCATCATTTATTGTGGCTGCTATTCTGTATTTTATATCTTTGAATTTAGCTTTCCCTGAGCTGGAAAGAAGGGAGTGGAAATAAATGGAGTTTTTACTTTATATTTTAGTAGCACTGGTTTTATTTGCTTTGGTTTTTGGGCGTAAGAGTTTTCTGAAGTATTATTTCTACTCTGAGAAAATGAGGAGACTCTATTTGAAATATATACAGAGGGGATTTAATAACATTAGCGCATTAAAAGAAATT
>JAHIPN010000243.1 GCA_018894595.1 bacterium | reverse complement strand
TAAAACTTAATACCGGTGCAATCAGTTTAACCAAATCATTTATTAGCTGATACAATACTGTTTGAGCTGCCCGGCGCTCTTCGGAATCGGCAAATGCGGTATACAGCCTATCCTTAATTATATCCAGATAAAATGAACTCAAATCGATAGCACAGAAGTTATGAATTTCATGATAAAGGGAATGAAATTCAAACTTATCATAGCACTTATTTACTCTTTTCACCAAACTTTGAAAATTACTCAAGACTAATCTGTCTAATTCATTAAGTTTATCATAAGAAACTATATCTGTATCAGGATTAAAGTCTAATAAATTTCCCAGGATAAACCGGGCGGTATTTCTAACTCTCCGGTATATCTCCACTAATTGATCTAATATCTTGGAAGAGATCCTGATATCTGTCCGGTAATCAGAAGAGGCCACCCATAATCTTAAAATATCCGCTCCGTATTTTTCAATAATCTCCTGAGGAGCTATAACATTGCCTACTGATTTAGACATCTTCCTACCTTCTGCATCGACAATGAAACCATGAGTCAGAACAGTTTTATAAGGTGCCTTTCCGAAAGCAGCCACCGAAGTCAGCAGTGAAGTTTGGAACCAACCTCTATGCTGATCAGTTCCTTCTAAATACATCTCTGCCGGCCAATGAAGTTCAGTTCTCTTCTTAAGTACTGCCGCATGACTACATCCGGAGTCAAACCATACATCCATTATATCTTTCTCTTTTTCAAAATCTTTACCCTGGCAGTGGGGGCACTGATAATTTTTGGGTAAAATTTCTTGGGCAGACAGGGCAAACCAGGAATCTGATCCTTTTTCCAGGAACAATTTTTTAACCGAATTTATGGTTTCTTCATTTACTATAATTTCTCCGCATCCTTTACAGTAGAAAACCGGGAGGGGCACCCCCCATACTCTTTGGCGGGAAATACACCAGTCGGTTCTGTTCTCTACCATACCATATATTTTCTCCTTACCCCAGGCAGGAACAAATTGAACCTTTTCAATTTCTTTTAGGGCTAAACCACGAAAGGCCTCGATTTTAACAAACCATTGCTCGGTCGCCCGAAATACTACCGGTTTTTTACAACGCCAGCAGTGGGGATAAGAATGGACTATTTTACCTAATTTCAATAAACTACCATTTCCTTTTAATTCTTCTATTATTGCAGTATTACCCTCTTTATAACTTAATCCTTCAAATTTACCACCCTCTTTGTTAAACCTTCCCCGACTATCAAGGGTAGTAAATATCGGTAATTTATATTTCATTGCTATTTCATAATCTTCTTGCCCATGCCCGGGAGCAGTATGGACACAACCGGTCCCTTCATCCAATAAAACATGGTCTCCTAATATAATTATTGAGTCCCTATCAAAAATAGGATGTTTACATGTTATACCTTCTAAACATTGTCCTTTTGCTGAGCCACCGAATCCATAATTTGCTATTCCCACTTCTTTCATTACTTTTTCTACCAAGGCGGAAGCTAATATGAAATTCTCTTTTTCGGTTGTAACCATACTATATTCAATATCCGGATTGAGAGCAATAGCCATATTACCGGGAATAGTCCAGGGTGTAGTAGTCCAAATAAGTACATAGGTATCTACCTCTTTGTCTTCTGGGAACATTTTTTTCCAATTATTTTCCACCAAAAACTTAACATAAATAGAGGAAGATTCTTTGTCGTGATATTCTATCTCCGCTGCTGCCAGGGCTGTTTCACAATTAGCACACCAGTATACCGGTTTTAATCCTTTGTAGATATATCCTTTGGAAAACATCTTTTTAAATATTTCTATCTGTTCTGCCTCATAAGCAGGGTTAAGGGTTAGATAGGGGTTTTCCCATTCTGCCATTACCCCTAATCGCTTAAATTCTTCTCTTTGCACGTTGATATAATGTTTGGCATACTCTGTACACTTCTTCCTTAGTTCAACCGGGTCTACCTCGCTTAAGTCAACTTTCATATCTTTGGTAACCTGAAATTCTATCGGTAAGCCATGAGTATCCCACCCCGGAACATAGCGGGCATCATATCCCTTCATCGATTTATATTTAGGAATTATATCTTTTAATATCTTATTATAGGCGGTTCCTATATGAATATTTCCATTAGCATAGGGAGGTCCGTCGTGCAAGATGTATTTTTCCAGGTTTTTCTTTTTTTCCAGTACTTTCTTATATATTTCCTGTTCTTCCCAAAATTCTAACAATTTAGGCTCTTCCTGGGCCAAGTTTGCTTTCATCTTAAATTTTGTTTTCGGTAAATTTAAGGTATCTTTGTATTCCATTTGAATCACTCCTCGTGCTTTATAATTTATATAATATAATAAAAACCTCTTGCCGTATAAAAGGACAAGAGGTTAAAAGTTCTTGTGGTACCACCCAATTTTTATCATTACCTCACGATAATGAACTCAAAGAGTAAATATATTTAAACAGATAAATAAATATACTCCGGTTTTTAACGATGTTCACCGCCCTAACCTACTTTTGAACCAATTTCGATTAGAATTATTGAGACGATTTTGGATAGAAATAATTTGCAGGCTTCCACTGTCCCTGCTCGCTGTTAAATTGCATCTACCTACTCTTCCTCAAATTAAATAAATAACTATTCTATTTTTAATTTACGTAATAATAGCATATTAAATCGCTTTATGTCAATGTTTCTCGTATGTCGTATGTCGTTAGAAATTAGTTAGTTGGTTAGTTAGTTAGTTACCTGGTTAGCTGGTTGAGAAGAAAAAAGAAAAAGAAGCCAGAATAAAAAAACAGTTTTCGCGAGGACATGCCCGCCTGTCTGCGAATTACAAAAGAAGGGCACAATCCATTGTGCCCCTACACTGGAATTCTGAGTTCTCAACTAATTTTTTCTATTTTTTCTAAAAATATTTCTTGGGTGATATCGTAAATCTTAATAAGTTTATTTTTGCTGGTTTGCCCCGAAATTATTTCAATTTTTGATTTCGCTATATCGAAATATTCAGCTAAATAGGCAATGCATTTTTTATTGGCTTTTCCTTCGACCGGTGGAGCGGCAATGGCAATCTTTAAAGCATTATTATATATTCCGACAATTTTATTCTTGGATGAACCGGGAATAATTTTAATTTTAACTATTAAATCATTTCCCGAAATTTTGAAATAATCAGTGATTTCGTTGCTCATCTTCTGATTCTTCAACTCTATAATCTTTTTCTATAGCTAATCCTTCTAATTTGTCCATTTTCTCTCCGGAAACTCTTTTGTCTACTTTCTCTTCAGAAACTTCTTTCCCTATCTTTTCTTTAGAAATATTTTCTTCTTTAATCTCGTAATTTCCTTCTTCCTCAAATTCCTCATTTTCAATCATCTTTAAGTATAAGTTCAACATTGATTTAAATTTTTCTTTAAATGTAAACTTATATCTCCGCAAGTTATCGATTTCGTTTTTCACCAGATCTTCTCTTTGTAAGACCTGTTGTTTTAACGCCTTAGCTTCCATCTCTGCTTTTTCTATGATTATCTTTGCTTCACTTTCTACCCTGCCCTTCATCTCTTCGGCAGATTTTTGGGCATTTAGTAAAGCGCTCCTTAAAGTTTCCTCAATCTCGCTAAACTCTTTTAATTTTTCTTGCATCCTTTCTATTTCTTCATTAAGCCTTACGTTTTCATTTATTAATTCTTCGTAGTCTTTTACTATCTTGTCTAAGAAATCATCCACTTCTTCTTCGTTGTAACCTCTGAATGACTTGGAAAATTCTTGTTGTTCGATATCCATTGGTGTAATTCTCATTCAATTATCCTCCCTCATTTAATATTTCATCAATTAAATTTATTTTATATATGCTTTAAAGAGCTATACTAACAAGTATATTAATTAGTGCTCTTTGAAGCAAATTTAGTAAAAAAAAGACAATTATCGGAGAAAGATCTAACCCCATACCCCCTAAAGGCAATATAATCCTAAAGGGTGCTAAAAGCGGTTCGGTAACTCTATAGATAAACTTCACCACAGGGTTGTAGCGATCTATGGGTATCCAGGTTAAAAATATCCTCGCTAAAATTAAATAACTGTAAAGTCTGAAAACTGTATTAATTATTTGGATCAGTAAAAACATAGATAATATTTTCCTTCCGCTTTATCAATTTATTAATGAAACCCGAATATTCCCCTGCCAATTCTAACCATATTAGCACCTTCTTCAATAGCTACCTCAAAATCTTCAGTCATACCCATGGAAAGACAGTCCATTTTAACATTCTTTATATTTTTACTCTTTATCTCTTTAGACAATTCCCTGAGCTTCCTAAAATATGGCCGAACTTCTTCTTTGTCTTCCGTTATTGGCGCAATAGTCATTAAGCCTCTGACCCTTATTCTGGAAAATTCAGATATTTCTTTTAGAAAAGGCTCTACTTCTTCCGGTTTAATTCCGTATTTGGTTTCTTCCCCGGAAACATTCACCTCAACTAAAACATTCGTTGTCTTCCCAAATTGCAAAGAACGTTTATCTATCTCTTCGGCTAATTTTATACTATCTACAGAGTGAATACAATCAAATATTTCTATAGCGTATTTTACCT
>JAHIPN010000242.1 GCA_018894595.1 bacterium | reverse complement strand
TATTCGCTAATGAATCTTTGATTGATGAATTAGCAGAAGAGTTAAACATGTCTCCTCAAGAGATAAGATTAAAGAATTGTTTAAAACCGGGAGATGAAATGGGAACAGGGCAAATTTTAATTCCCGGTAAAATTCCTGCTCCCTTAGAAAAGATGATCAAAGACATTTGTAAAAAAACTGATTTTGAATCTAAAAGAAAAAAATATATTAAGGAAAGGGAAAGTTCCAATCCGATTAAGAAAGGTATTGGCTTATCTTGTACTTTTAGAGGGGCAGGATTAGGCGGAGAAGGTATTGATACTGCAAGCGCTACTGTTACCATTGATATTGATGGAAGTGTTCTTATTCAAAGTGGGTTGGTGGAAATGGGGCAAGGAATGAGAACTGCTCATGCTCAAATTGTAGCTGAAGTTTTGGGAGTTTCCTTGAATAGAATTACTTTTTGTAATACCGATACCTCAGTAACTTTAGATAGCGGCCCCACTGTTGCTTCTCGCGGGACTCTTGCCGGAGGAAATGCCATGCTTATTGCTGCCAGGAAATTATTAAAAAGATTACATAAACAAGCAGCTATAATATTAGATTGTAATACAAAGAACCTTATTAGCGAAAACAACCTTATCTTTAATAGATTTGATAAGAGTAAGAAATTAACCTTTAAAGAAGTAGTCGAAGAATGTTTAAAGGGGCAGGGACTTTCTTTAAGTGCTCAGGGATGGTATACTCCGGGACTGGAAAAATTGTCTTCAGAAACCGGAAGAGGTAATGCTTACCCTACTTATTCATATGGTACTTCAGTGGTTGAGCTTAGTGTAGATACACAAACGGGTAAAATTAATGTTGAAAAGATTACTGCGGCCTACGAGATTGGCAAAGCCATTAATCCTCAAATTGCTGAAGGTCAGTTTTACGGGGGAATTTTGCAGGGATTAGGTTATGCGATTATAGAAGAAGTAGAGAGTAAAGATGGATATTTAAAAACTACAAACTTTGATGATTTCTTAATACCAAGTTCACTTGATATGCCGGAGATGGAAGTCATTATTTATGAGAGTGATGACCCGGTTGGACCATTTGGAGCAAAAAGTGTAGGAGAACTTGGAATAGAATTAATAGCACCAGCGGTAGCTAATGCTCTGTATAATGCTACCGGCAAAAGAATTAGAGAACTTCCTTTAAATTTAGAAAGAGTATTATTAGGTAAAACGTTGAGAAAATAGGGGGAGGGGGCAAATATTTGCAAAATTTTAATTTTATTAGACCAAATAATTTAGATGAAGCCTGTGATTTATTAGTCAGATATAAAGATAGAGCAAAATTAATTGCCGGAGGGACCGATTTAATTATTGCTTTAAGAGAAGAAAAATTAGCAAATTGTTTGGAAATTATTATAGATATCAGCAATTTAGAAGAGTTAAACTATATTAAAGAAGAGGGAAAATATATAAGGATTGGTTCAGGGGTAAGGCATGCTGAAATTGCAAAAAATAAATTAATTAAAAAATATGCACCGGTACTGTCTATGGCAGCTTCCGTAGTAGGTTCACCACAAATCAGAAACAGGGGAACTATAGTTGGTAATATTATTACTGCTTCTCCGGCCGCTGATACCATACCCGCTTTAATAGTATTAGATAGTATATTGGTAATAAGAAAAGGCAAAGAAAAAAGAGAGATGTTTTTAAAAGATATATTTGAAGGACCAAATAAAGTAAATCTTAAAAGCGATGAAATAGTAGGTGAAATATTTTTTGAAAAATTACCTCTTAATGCAAAGTCTAATTTTATTAAATTGGCAAGAAGAAATGCAGTAGATAAATCTCGAATGAATATTGCTGTTGTAGCTCAGCAAAATAACAATAAAGAGATAACAGATATAAAGATTTCAGTCGGTTCTTTAACTCCAATTCCTGAGCGATTTAAAGATGCTGAAGATTTGTTATTGGGGGAAATTCCCACGCAAGACTTGATTCAAAAGGCAGGGGAAAAGATTGCAGAAGAGATGATTAATAAATCTGGCTATCGTTGGTCTACAGAATATAAGGAGCCGGTAGTTAAGTCATTAATTGGCAGGGTTTTAAACATGGTATTGGAGGTGGAATAATTGACGGCCAAGAAGATAGAACTTAATATTAAAGTTAATAATAAGGACTATAAATTATTTATTGCTTCTAATAAACGTCTATTAGATGTTTTAAGAGATGATTTAGGATTAACTGGTGTAAAAGAGGGGTGTGCTATTGGCGAATGTGGTGCCTGCACTGTTATTATGAATGGTAAAAATGTCTGTTCTTGTATGATTTTAGCTGGGCAGGCTGAAGGAGCAGAAATAACTACTATTGAAGGTTTAGAAGTGCCGAATGGAGAATTACATCCTTTACAGGAGGCTTTTATAGAGACAGGTGCCGTACAGTGCGGTTTTTGTACTCCGGGAATAATTTTGAGCAGTTTAACTTTACTCCAGCGCAAACTTAATCCCACGGTAGAAGAAATTAAAGAAGCTATTTCTGGCAACTTTTGTCGTTGTACCGGGTATAAACAAATTATTGAAGCAGTTCAGTTAGCTGCTGAGAGAATAAGAAGAGGAGGAATCTAAATGGCTGAAGTAATAAAAATGCCAAAATTAGGCTTATCTATGCAAAAAGGGACAATAGTAAAGTGGTTATTCAAGGAGGGTGAGCGGGTAAAGAAAGGCGAACCATTACTCGAAATAGAGACAGAAAAAATTGTCAATGAGGTAGAATCGCCCATAAGTGGGACTTTATTAAAAATATATGTTCACGAAGGAGAGACTGTCCCTATTTTAACTCCCTTAGGAGTAATTGGTAAAATAGGTGAAAAAATAGATATTGATAAAGAAAAAGATGAAGTAGAAGAAAAAGAAAAAAGCAAAAATAAAAATATA
Organism: bacterium; assembly: GCA_018894595.1. The sequence goes on along the minus strand of JAHIPN010000242.1, from coordinate 6,351 downwards.
TCAGACACAAAAGAAGATAATGAGAGCAGCAAATCAGAAATTATACTAATCGGGGAAATAAAAGCTTCTCCTGTAGCCATAAAATATGCTAAAAAAGCAAATATTGAAATTGGCAAGATAAAAGGAACAGGGCCAGGAGCAAGAATTTTAAAGAAAGATGTAAAAAGATATTTACGCGAGAATAATATGCCTATTCTAAAAGAAGAAGATTACGGTAATGAAAAAATTTCTCCTTGCGCCGATTGTTTATCTAAAGAAATGGGGATCAATATAGATAAAGTTGAAGGAAGCGCACCGGGAGGAAGAATTATAAAAAGAGATATAGAAAGATATATAAAATTAAATGATTTTAAAAAAGAAAATGTACTGGAACAGCATAAAGACAAGTCCGGTAAGGATATTGGTAAGCGAATTCCCTATACCGGAATGCGCAAGATAATTGGAGATCGACTCTCTCAAAGTAAATTCACTGCTCCTCATATTTATTTTACTATCTCCGCAGATATGTCTAAAATTCAAAAATTGACAGATTCTTTTAAGAAGACATCCACCTCTAATATATCCATAAATGACTTTATAGTCTTTGCTGTTGCCAAAGTATTATCTGAACAGCCAAAAATAAATTGTTCTTTAATCGGTGATGAGATTATTTATCATAAAGAGATAAATATTGGAATAGCAGTCGCTTTAGAAGAGGGGCTTATAGTTCCGGTAGTGAGAAGTACAGATAAGAAAAGCCTATTAGTTCTTTCTAAGGAGATAAGGAATCTCGTTAAACTATCTCGAGAAGGTAAATTAATGCCTGATGATTACAAAGGAGGTACTTTTACTGTTTCTAATTTGGGTATGTATGGAATAGAACAATTTACCTCAATTATTAATCCTCCGGAGGCAGCGATATTAGCAGTGGGAGCTGTTAAAAAGTTACCCATTGTAATTGAAGAGAAAAATAAGGATAAGATGGGAATTCGTCCTATAGCGAAGTTTACCCTTTCAGTTGATCACCGGCTAATTGATGGAGTGATAGCAGCGAAATTTCTCAAGCAACTAAAATATTATCTTGAATTTCCAGAGGTATTTATCTTCAAAGAAGATATCCATAGTTTAAAAAAGAAATAGTAAAGTTATTAAATGGTTGCAACCTAAAAAGCAAACAAAATGGTAATGTAGGGGCACGATGCATCGTGCCCACAGGAGACTTTACAAAATAGGAAATAGGAAAATGGCAAAAAAAGTATTGGTAAGATATTTTAATATTATTAGAGGAATAACCGGTATAAGTGAAGAAAAAATTAGGTTAAGCGATGAAGCAGTATTATCAGATTTGCTTTCTCATCTTGTAGATATATATGGGCAATCTTTTGACAAATATATTTTTAACGATAAAGGAGAACTAAATTCGTATATACACATTGCCAGGAAGGGTCAACTTAACATGGTTAGTTTGGATCAAAAGATAAATAATAATGATGAATATTATTTATTTGTTGCTCTATCCGGAGGATAAGCTTAATTTGAATCAGTAAATACGAATATATTGTGCATTTTTTTATAAAATATGGCTTTACTTTTTATTTTTTTTGTCTTATAATGGTTATGTGGTTATAACCACTTCTTAATGGGAGGGCATTGGTTTTAGATGTTAAATAATAATCCTCTTCTGCACGTACAAATCGAAAGGACTATTCAAAGTAAGGTCAATAATAGAGAATGGTCTTATGATGAGAAGATTCCTTCAGAAAGAGAACTTTCTAAAATATATAAGGTGAGCAGAATTACCATTAGAACTGCCTTGGACGACCTGGTAAGGAAAAATGTTCTCTACAGAATTCAGGGGAAAGGAACTTTTGTAGCTATTCCCAAAGTAGAACATAAAATAAGCAAACTTTCCGGATTTACCGAAGATGTGAAAAAGCAGGGATTTGAACCCTCAACGAAAATTATTAAGAAAGAAAGAATCTTAGCCACTAAATCTATTTCTGAAAAGTTGAATATCAATATCGGTGAATATGTTTATTATATAGAAAGAATAAGGTATGGCAATCAAGAGCCCTGGATTTTTGAAAAGAATTACTTTCCAGAAAAATATTGTCAAAACCTAATCAGTTTAGATCTTAACAATAAATCAATTTACACAGTTTTAGAAAATAGATATAATATTCAGCTTGGATACGGAAAAGAGATTATCCAGGCAATATTGATTAATCCCCTCGAAAGTAAGTATCTGGAGATACCAGTCGGTTCTGCAGGTTTATTGATGGAGAGAATAAGTTACGATATCCAAAATAATATTGTTGAGTGGTCACAAAGTATCTGTAATGCTGATAGATGCAAATTTTACTTTGAATTGAGAAGAAGCCGTCCCTTTAATGATGAGGGTAGAAGATTTAAAAATAATATTTGAAAATAGAATATAAAAAGAGGTGATATTTTTGACAGGAAAAGAATTACGTCTTTCAAGAATTTTCCGAAGAGATGGCAAGGTTGGTGTTTTTGCCTTTGACCATGGTCAACATTTTGGCACGGTGGAATATCCGAAAGACCCAATAAAGATCATCGAGGAAACAGTTAAAGGAGGAATCGATGCCCTGCTTCTAAATCCGGGTGTGGTAAAGATTCTAAAAAGAGATATTTTCAGAAAGGCCGGTCTTATAGTTAGAATTACCGGAGGTGCTACCGCTTATAGTAAAGAAAGTGATTTTCACAGCCTCTTATATGATGTTGATTATGCGGTAAGTGTAGGGGCTGATATGGTAGCAATGATGTTGATACTCGGTTCTAAAAGAGAAAATGAGATGATTAGTTCTATAAGCAGGTGCGTGAAAGAATGTGATAGATTACAGATTCCTCTTTTAGTGGAAGTATTATCTGCTATTTCTAAAGAGCCGGTTACCAAGGAGTTGGCTCTGGGAAGTAGGGTTGCCTTTGAATTGGGAGCAGATGTTATAAAGACTTATTATACTGGTGAAGATTTTGATAGAGTAGTTTCTGCAGCCAGAGTCCCCCTGATTATCGCTGGTGGACCTAAAACAGATAATTTAAAAAATATGACTATAAAAGCAATGGAAAAAGGAGCGAAAGGTTTTGCTTTTGGGAGAAATATTTTTTCCTCCGCTTCTCCCCGGGAGACCGTTGCCCAATTAGTAAAGATAGTTCATAAATAAGCCGGCAAAAGGAGATAAATTCATGCTTACAGCAGTATATAAAGGAATCAAGAAGATGGATCTTGAAACTCGGGATATTCCTGTGATTTCAGAAGATGAAATCCTATTACAGGTAAAAGCTGCTACTATCTGTGGGACCGATGTAAAGACATTTTTTAAAGGGCACCCTCTATTTAATCCCCCTTGTGTGTTAGGTCATGAATTTTCTGGAATTATTGACCGGGTAGGAAGAAATATTAACAGGTTCAAACAAGGAGAGAGGGTGGTCTGCACTCCTTATATTGAATGTGGTAGTTGTAATAATTGTAAAGATGAGTTAGGAGAGATCTGTGCATATAAGAGTTTTGTAGGAGGGGCTTTTTCAGAATATATAAAAATTCCAACTAAAATTGTGGAAAAAGGTACTTTTAAATTACATAAAAATATTTCTTTTGAAGTTGCTACCTTAATTGAACCTCTTGCATGTTGTATAAATGGTATCCGGAAGTTGAAATTTGAAGTTAAAGGCAAGAAGATTTTAGTGATAGGCGGAGGTCCGATGGGGTTACTTTTATCTTTGACCTTAAAGCGGTTAGGTTGTGAACCGATTATCTCAGAAATCTCAAAAGAAAGATTAGGGTTTGCTAAAAAATTAGAAATAAAAGCTGTTTCTCCGGAAAAAACCAATCTCATCGATTTCACTACAAAATATTCCGATTCAAGAGGAATGGATGCGGTAATTGTGGCTTTAGCTATCCCCCAAATTGTAGAAGAGGCTTTTTTATACGTAAAAGAGGGCGGAGTGGTGGAAATTTTTGGCGGGCTGCCCAAAGATTCGGTTTTAAAGATTAATCCATTTTTAATTCATTATAAGGAGATTGATTTAATAGGTAATTTTGGATTTTCTTCAAAACATTTTAAGGACGCTTATGAAATGATCTCCGGTTCTCCCGAACTTTTCGAAAAATTCATTACCCAGAGATACGAACTAAAAGATATAAAAAAAGCTTTTTATGATATTTATGAAAAAAAAGGGATAAAGGCGGTAATTAATTTTTGAAGATATTATCATTCGATTTTGGTACCAGTACCCTAAAGGCTGGGTTTTATTTTAAAAATAAAATATTCTTTTATACCGCTGAAAACCATTCCTATTTTGACAGACCGCTCCTTTCAATGAAAATGATTATAGAAAAAATAAAGAGCGAACATAAGATAAAAGAAATTGAAGCGATAGTGATAGACAGCATTTTTCCTGCTTATAAATTTTTAGACGAACATCATCACCCTTTTGATAAAAATTTTTACTGGCATAATAATAATTTGGGAGAGAGTATATCGGGAATTTTGAAATCTGATTTTAAGGTAAAACATATTTTACCTTATAAAGATTATATAAATTTTCTTTTAACTTCCAGGATATCAACTGATTTTATAACCTATTATAATTTGAGAAGAGAGCCTTCTTTAGGAGAATTTATAAAAGAATTTCAAGATATCTTAGAACCCTCTGAACCTATTGGCTTTCTCAATGATAATGTAAAAGAATATTTCGGAATTAAAGGAAAATGTGTCATTCTATGCGGTTCTATAGATGCTTTTGTGGCTGCTTTAGGGATGGGGGCGACAGATGTAGATGAAGCAGGTGAAATTGGAGGGAGCACTACCTGTGTTTATAAAATTATGGAAAAAAATAGTTCAGAGATACCTTATTTTTTTAAAGACCAATCTATAAAGATATTAGCGATGTCTTGCGGAGGAATTACTCTTAAGTGGTTGAAAGACACATTTAAACTTGATGAACAAGCTATTTTTGAAAAGGTTGATAAAAATCAAAACCAGGATGAAAATCTTTTATTTTTTCCCTATCTTTTAGGGGCAAGAAGCCCAATCTGGTCGGGGAAAATAAGATCAGCTTTTTATGGTATAGATTTAAAAACTGATTTTAATGACCTTTTGAAAGTTGTTGTGGAGGGAGTAGCCTTTGTAATTAAACAAAATATAGATATTCTAAAGGTGGATAACGACTGGATCTCTATTTCAGGGCAGACCGCCGTTTCTAACAGCTGGAATCAGTTAAAATCCAATATCTACAATTTAAGTCTAAGAAGAGTAAATTATTTACAATCTGCGGTGACGGGGAATATATTTTTAGGAGTGAAGTTTTTATCCAATTTTAAGGATTCGGAATTTAAAAAATTTGTTAAGGGTTTTATTAAAGCTGAGGCAGTATTTAAACCTGAAAAAGAAAAGCAATTATTTTATGAAAAAAAATATAGTAACTTTATTGATATGCAATACAGATTGTATAATCTTAAAGATTCGAGGAAGTCTAAATGAACTACGATATGTTTTACGATAAAGCCTTTGGTGCCTTTGCCGGACTCATAATTGGTGATGCGGCAGGGATGCCGGTGGAATTTTTACCCCCGGAGATGATTAAAAAAGAGTATGGGAGAATCTCCACTTTGGTTTCGGTAAAGGATTTTCATCCTCATAAAGATTTAAAATTTGGGAGTATTACTGACGATAGCGAGCAGGCCCTCTATCTGGCAGAAGAGATGATTAAAGATAAAGGATTGACTTATGAAACGGTTAAGCGATCTCTGCTCAGATGGGTAGAAGAAAAAAATGCTTTTAATAAAAGTTATGTAGGCCCTTCCTCTAAAAAAGCTTTAATAAGACTTAAAAATGGTGAAGATTATCTTAAAACTGGCAATGAAGGCAATACTATCGGAGCCGCCATGAGAGTAATTCCAGTAGGAATAGTTAGAGCGGGAAATATCAAAAAAGCCATAGATGATGCAGTTATTTCCAGTTATCCTACTCATTCAGTTTCTAAAGCAATTGCTGGTGCCACCTCTCTATCAGCAGCAATTTCCGAATGTTTTAATCAAAAAGCTACGCCTAAAAAAATTATCGATGCCGCTATATATGGAGCTAAAATAGGCCAGACCAAAGGATTGCAATATTGTTCCCCTTCGGTCTGGCAGAGAATAGCCTATGCCATAAATTTAATTAAAGAGGTTAGAAGCTCCCGAAAAGTGTCTGAAATATTATACAATATAATCGGGACAGATATGTTTTCCGAGCAGATTATTCCGGTAGTCTTTTCTCTTTTTTATAAATATAGCCAAGAATTTTCTAAAGCATTTTGGATTTCGGTAAATTTAGGAGGAGATACCGATACAATAGCTGGTTTATTAGG
>JAHIPN010000241.1 GCA_018894595.1 bacterium | reverse complement strand
GGTTCAAGCAAAATACTTAAAATGATGAATAGAAATTATGATATCAACTATTATAAGAATATCGTTAAAGAAATTCGAAATAATATTGATGATGCTGCAATCACCACAGATGTAATGGTAGGGTTCCCCGGAGAAACCGAAGACGACTTTCTGGACACTTTACATGCCTTTAAAGAAATAGAATTTGACGAAGCATATACTTTTATTTATTCCAATAGAGAAAATGCTATTGCTTCACTATTACCCGACCAGGTTCCTCTAAAGCTCAAAAAAGAAAGGTTATGGAAACTTATCGATTTACAAAAGGAAATATCAGCTAAAATTAATAAAAAACTTGAAGGAAAAACATTTGAAGTCCTGGTGGATAAGAAGTCTAAAAAGAATATTGAAAATCAATTTTCCGGAAGAACAGGGACCAACAAAACCGTGGTATTCACCAGCAAGCAAGACCTGTTAGGGCAAGTAGTTAAAGTTAAAATTATAAAGTCAACAGCCTGGACTTTATATGGAGAATTAATCAGATGATTAACAGCAAAAACAATAATTTGCTAATTTTATTAGGTCCTACCGGAGTAGGAAAAACAGATATTTCCATTAAGTTAGCTCAAGAAATGCCAGATATAGAAATAATCTCTGCTGATTCTATGCAAATATATAAATATATGGATATTGGCACTGCCAAACCAAATAAATCTATTTTAAGCACCATAAAGCATCATATGATAGATATTATAGAACCATCAGATAATTTTGATGTAACACAATACAGCAAGTTAGCTACTAATATAATATTAGATGTTTTTAAAAGGGGTAAGATAGCGGTATTGGTGGGTGGTTCCGGACTGTATATTTCTTCAATAATTTATCCGCTTTTTACTGGACCTTCTAAGGATATTGAGTATAGAGAAACCCTGGAAGAAGAGGAAAAAATACACGGCAAAAAGTATTTATATGATAGATTATCCAAAATAGATCCGGTTTCTGCTTCAAAGATTAAACCTAATGATTTAAGAAGGATAATCAGAGCTTTAGAAGTTTATAAATCTACCGGCAAAACCATCTCTTATTTACAGAAAAAATCTTCTGCTAAGAATACAAAATTTAAATATTATATTATTGGACTTAAAAGAGGCAGAGAAAATTTATACCATAGAATTAATTTAAGAGTTGATAAGATGATAAAAGACGGATTTATAGAAGAAGTTAAAATGTTAAGAGAGATGGGTTATAAAGAGGATTTAAATTCAATGCAAGGTTTGGGTTACAAACAGATAAATAAATATCTAAATGGTGTATACAGTAAAGAAGTGGCTATTGATTTAATAAAGATAGAAACCCGGCATTATGCCAAAAGACAAATGACCTGGTTTAATAATAAAATTAAAAACATCAAATGGATAGATCTTGATAAGGATTGTCAAGGGGACCGTTGTCCTTTGGCAGGTTTTTGATAAGCAGCGTAAAAAGTACCTTTACATTTGAAATAACTTATTCCTGGAATTGAAATCAATGTGGTAGGGGGTGTTATGCTGGCTCGACGATTTGAAAATTATGGAGCTCGTCAATGAAAGAAATTTGCTAGCGTTTTACTCCACCTTTTTTAATATCAATTTAAATATGGAGTGAAAATAGATTTCAATTCTGTTAATCATTATTTTAATCTGGATAGATTTTATTTTCAATAGACTAGATTATAATAAGTATAAAAAAATATTTTGAAAAAAAAGAAGGATTTTTTTAAAGTTATGTCGTATATTTTAGATAAACGAATAACAAGACCCCCCGGTAATATAAAAATAAAAAAAAGGAGATAAAAATGAAACAGAACAAAAAAATGCTCATTATGGCCATATTAGGGTTTATTCTTTTGGTAGGCATCTGCGTGAATTCTATCCATGCCTGCACTGGAATTCGATTGATAGCAACCAACGAAAGTGTTATTTATGGCCGCACGATGGAATGGGGTGCATTTGATCCAAATTCCCGCGTTTCCATTATTCCTCGCGGATATTCTTTCACCGGCTTAACCCCGGATGGAGAGAATGGCAAGAGATGGGAAGCGAAATATGGTGTTGTCGGGCTCGATATGATGGGAAGAGATTTTCTCGTAGACGGTATGAACGAAAAAAGTCTTGCCGTTGGTTTGTTCTATGATCCGGGATTTACCAATTACCCAAGTTACGAAAAGGACAAGGCAGGCAATTCCATCACAGCAGTTGATGTTGTAAATTTTATTCTTACCCAGTTTGCGACTTTAGAAGAGGTCCGTCAGGGGATGAGCCAAGTTAGGGTTGTTCCCGTAGTGGAAGAAACATTGAGGATTCCGATTTATGCTCACTGGATGGTGACAAACCCGGAAGGAAAATCCATTGTTATTGAGTTCATCGATGGCGAAATGAAGATTTTCGATAATCCTTTGGGAGTTATAACAAATTCACCAACCTTCGATTGGCATATGATTAATTTACGAAATTATTTGAACCTTTCGGCTGTTGATCTGCCTGATAAAAAAATGGAAGGTATTGATTTTGCTCCGCTGGGTAGTGGTAGCGGCATGATTGGATTGCCCGGTGACTTTACACCACCTTCACGTTTTGTGCGTGCAGTCGCATGGACTCAGACTGCACGTCCTACCGGAACGTCTGCTGAAACTGTTTATGAAGTATTCAGAATTCTTGACAACTTCAATGTACCTGTTCATCCAGATGGAGGTGATATGACGAAAGGTATGCGCAGTTCTACGGATTGGACTACAGCCTGGGACCTTTCCGAACGTGTGCTCTATTATCACACTCAACATAATCGGCGTGTTCGAGCCTTGTATTTGGAGGAACTAGATTTTTCAAAGCCTGGCAATGATATTCTTCATCTGTCTCTTGACAACAATAAAAAGCAAGATATCGAAGATATTACGCCGAAAAAGTAGGGATTCGCTTTCAATTTTTAGTAATTCCATTCAAGAAAAATACTAATCAGACTAAGGTTACAATGTTCAAACCACTGCAGAAGAAAAGAGGGTCAGGTCTTGAAATGGCACATTTTCCAGGAAGAAAAGAGGGTCAGGTCTTGAAATGACACATTTTCCATCAATGCTTGCTTGCTGTTAAAAAAATGTGTCATTTCAAGACCTGACCCCATAATATAATACTTTTCGTCGGATTTTAAAGAGGAATCCGATAAGTAACCTATAATCGTAATGATAAAAAAATTAAGGAGGTGTTTTGTAATTGTTTAAAAAAGTATTTTTTGTGGCTATGACTGTTTTGTTTCTCTTTGGGTGCGCTACAGCACCACTTAGTGCCGATGGTCAACCCGCCGCGGACAGTGCGATAACCGATACAAGTAGCTACAACGAAGGACAGGTTGCGGTGAAGACCGACAACAAATTGAGCTATGCGGACAGGATGGGAGAAGATTCCACAAAGTTTCATCCAGTAATATTAGAATTTATAAAAATAATTGACGAAGATCCTGTGGTTAGAATGTATTTAACACAAATGATTGAACAAATTCCGCAAAACCAGAGAAATTTGAAGAATGTAGAAGATTTGTTATATAAGCTGAATCAACTATTAAAACGTGCTCCTGAATATAATCAAACACGTTTTGCGGGTACTCCTCTTTCAGAAATACTTGTATGGACAATGAGTACACCTGCTGGATTTATAGCATACCGTAACGAAAAGATTAATGCAATGATAAAAAAATATTTAATTGCCTGGTCAGAATTTCTTAGTAGCGAGAAATCGTTGTACGTAATTAATGATTCCCCAAATGGATGGAAGAGTAAAGAAGCTCAGGAAAAATTAAATATGGGTGATTATCAACATGATCCTGAAGATAAATATTGGGGATTTAAATCTTGGAATGATTTCTTTGCAAGAAAACTTGTTAAAGGCGCGCGCCCTATAGCAGAACCAGATAACAATAAAGTTATAGTTAGTGCTTGTGATTCCACAACATATAATATTAGTAAAAACGTTCGAAAATACAGTGAGTTTTGGATTAAATCTCAACCGTATTCATTAAATGATATGTTGGCTAATGATGAATTAGTTGATGAATTTATAGATGGGGACGTTTACCAGGCATTTCTTAATCCTTTCAACTATCATCGTTGGCACAGTCCCGTTTCAGGAACAATAAAAAAAGCTTATGTGAAAGAAGGGTTATATTTTAGTCAGGCTGATTCAGAAGGAGTAGATCCTTCAGCTCAAGAAAAATCACAGGGGTATTTAGTGCATATTCAGGCACGCGCTCTTTTTTTTATCGAAGCTGATGATCCCACAATAGGTTTAATGTGTTTCATGCCGGTAGGTATGGTAGAAGTATCATCATGTATTATTAATGATAATATTAAACCAGGATATCATGTAGAAAAAGGTGAAGATTTAGGGTATTTCCAGTTTGGAGGATCAACACATTGTCTCATTTTCAGACCAGGAGTAATTAAAGAATTTACTGCTAAGATTGATAGGTTTTACAAAGTAGGTGAACATATAGCTACAGCTAATTAGAGAATGTTAAATGTGTCAGGGAGATAGTTATATTGTCAATAGAACCGTCCCCTTGACAACCTCACCTTGAGCAAATGACCGAAATTGAATAGAAAGGAGGTGAATCAATGATGAAATTCAGAAAGATATTTTTTATCTTAGTATTATTTATTTTTTCCTTCAGCCTATTTGCTTTTACTGAAACAACTGAAAACATTGATAGTATAGGAAAGAAACTTGTACAACAATTATGGGTGGATTTTAAAACAAATAATTGGGAGGAAATTGAAAAACAAATGGGTTCAGGGTTTCAGTCGGTACATCAAGATGGAACGAGAGATAAGGATGCTCAAATAGAATTAATTAAAGGTTTAGACCTAGGTGATTACACTATTAGCGATTATACAGTTACAGCAGAGGGTCCTGTCATTATTGTCACTTACAAGATTACGGTAGAAGAAACTCTTGCCGGTACCCGCCTGCCGGAACGTACCGTTATGAGACTTAGTGCCTGGGTAAAAATCGAAGATGATTGGAAATGGATTATTCACGCTAATTTAACTGCGATGAAATAAAACAGGGGTGTCAGGGGATAATGATTGTACTAGTTCAATATTTCGGTAACTTATTCTAACTTTTCATAAAAGAATTTAGTTATGGAACTACTATTCTATTGGCGTGGATAGAAGAAGGCTGATATGGTACAATAATAACGGTTGAATTTTATACTATGAATTTATTTAACAAGGAGATATTAAATGAAAAAGATTTTATCAATACTTGCGATAATTATTTTAATAGTTTTATGCCTTTTTGCATTTACTTCATTTGGTGAGTCACCCGCTGGTTCACCAGAACCCGAGGGAAAGATTGAAGAGGAATTGAAAATCCTCATGGATTCGGTCATTGCCGAAAGCCATGTTCCCGGTTTGGTTGCAGGGATATGGGCACCTGATAAGGGAGTTTCCTTTATTTATACCGCAGGAGTGTCTGATCTTGAGACCAATGCACCCATAGATGAAGATATGATCTTCAGGATTGGAAGCAATACCAAAACTTTTACGATCACTGTACTTTTACAGTTGGTTGATGAAGGATTAATAAACTTAAGCGATCCATTATCAAAATATCTTCCGGAGTATCCCAGGGCTGATGAAGTCAGCATTGAAATGTTAACCAATATGAGAAGCGGAATTTATAACTATTCTGAATCAGAATATTTTTCATCTAAGATGTTTGAAGACCCTACACTTTTTTGGTTGCCAGAAGAACTCATTGCTATAACAGAAGAGCACCCCTATTATTTTGAACCAGGAACAGATTTTCATTACAGTAACACAAATACAATCATTGTTGGTGAAATTATTGAAATGGTCACAGGCAATTCCCTTGAATCTGAAATTAACAAAAGAATTATTGATAAGCTTGGTTTAAAAAATACCAGTTATCTGAATGGTGGTGTTGAGATTCCGGGATACCATCCCAAAGCCTATTATGCAGGCGATTATGATCCTGATTTTATCGAATGTTCCGAATGGTTGGATTGTTCTTGGGCTGGAGCTGCCGGAAGCATAGTATCTAATATATTTGAATTAAAAATTTATGTAGAAGCCTTGGTGGATGGATATTTCCTTTCCGATGAACTACAGCAATCTAGACTTAAGGGTCATGAAATGCCAGGATCAAATAAAAAATACGGAATGGGTATTTTTAGCTATGATAATTTTTATGGGCATAATGGAGGCTATCCGGGATTTACTTCTCTGATGATGCATTCATCCGAGCGTAATTGTACCATTATCATTTGGTACAATTGCCAGTTAGATGAAGCGACGCCAACCATGCTGCTTCCGGAGGTAGCAAAAATAATTTATCCTGACATCGAATAATATAGAGTACCAATTAACAAATAATACAAATTATTTCTTCCAAAGAAAGGAGTAACATATAAGTTTTGAATAAAGAAAACAATGAAAAAATTAAATTGAATATTTGTTCAATTGAAGATTGCGGCAGACTAACTCACAAGCAATCAAAATACTGCATTTTTCATGCTAAGCCAGATGAAAAAACCGAAGACGAATTTAAGAAGGCATTGAAAGAATATGCTTATGAAATTAAAAAAGAAAATAAAGATCATAACTTTAGTTTTTTTATCTTTGTGGGGAAAATAGCTTTTATTAAAGATTTAAACATTACTACTTTTACAAATGCGAACTTTGAGGGGGCAACCTTTGAAGATAATGCGAACTTTGAAAGAACAACCTTCGAGGGAAGAACAAACTTTGAGAATGCAGGCTTCGAAGGCAATGTTTGTTTTGACCAGGTAATCTTCAAGGTAAATTCTAACTTTTTGGGTTCAACATTCAAAGGAGATATCTCTTTTTCAGATACAACTTTGGTTCCTGCAACATGGTTAGAAATTAAGCTATTGAAGAAGGGAATTATCAAATTTGAAAAGACTAATCTTGAAGGTGTTATCCTAGATTTAGATTTAGTCAATGGAGTATTGATTGACTTTACCAATGCCTTACTAATGAATACTAAAATTAATAAAGAACAAATCTCAAACCATATCCTCCAAGAAGAGAGAAAAGAGTTTTCTCAGGCTAGAGAGATTTATCTTCTCCTTAAGAATAATTTTCGCAGCATTGGAAGATACAATGATGAAGGCTGGGCTTTTACGAAAGAAAAAGATATGGATAGGAAAAGTAATTTTCGTTTTAAATCATTGCATAAATGGCTTTGGTCTTGCTTTTTAAATGCAATTTATGGTTATGGAGAAAAACCGGGTAGAGTTATGGCTTTAGCAATGATGATAATCATTGTTTTTACTTTTGTTTTTATGAGTTATGGTCTTATTGATGAATTAGATTCAGAGACTTTACCAAAATATAATATCTTAAATGAATTGTTTATGGGAATTAAAGATGGAGATTTATTAGTTAGGTTAAAAGGTATGTCATTGGAACAGGTAGAAGATTGTCTGTATTTTAGTACAGCTACTTTTACTACGTTAGGAATAGGAGATTTTGTTCCTATTGAAGGTTCGGCTAGAATATTAGTAGGAACAGAAGCTTTTATTGGTGCGTTTGTGATGGCACTTTTCGTTTATACCTTTGCAAGGAGTACAGGGGGAAGGTAAGCAATTAATATGTCAAGGGGACGGTTCTACTGACAAGGACTGTCAAGGGGACGGTTCTACTGACAATATATATCGAGTTTAATGACATATCAAGACCTGTGTACTAGTTGGAAAAAAGTTGGGCTATTAATTTATTGATTTGCTTTTCAAGAAGCATTTCTTATGTTTGCTAAAATTCCTTATAGGGTCAAGAAAATTTAAACCCTTTGGCTTTTTACATAAAAGGAAATTATTATGAATCGATTTATCAAAATATTAGTTATCGGACTCTTGGCATTAACGGGAGCATTTTTTATTTATCATTACTCAAACCTAGAAGATTCCACCAATTCCAATGTTATTCCGGTTTTCACCTATAAGGTTGTCAATACTTATACTCATGACCAAAGCGCTTTTACAGAAGGATTGGTATTTGAAGATGGTGTTTTATATGAAGGAACAGGCCTTCATGGATATTCCACCTTACGTAGAGTGAAATTAGAAACTGGAGAAATCTTACAAATTTGTGAACTACCACCTCAATTTTTTGGTGAAGGGGTGACCATTTATGGGAATGAGATTATCCAGTTGACCTGGCAATCTCATATCGGTTTTGTCTATGATAAATACAGTTTTAAATTACTACAAGAGTTTACTTATCCGGATGAAGGTTGGGGCATTACCCATGATGGAAAGCATTTAATCATGAGTGATGGTACCTCAACATTGCATTTCTTAGACCCTGAAACTTTTGAGGAGATTAGGCAGGTTGAAGTTTCCGCAAACAATATTCCTGTGACCAGAATCAATGAATTGGAATATATTCAAGGTGAAATCTATGCCAATATATGGCAGACAGAACGTATCGCCAGGATTGATCCACTAACCGGTCAAGTAATTGGTTGGATAGACTTGAAAGGCATTTTAAGTCCGGAAGACGATAGTGAGACAGTTGATGTTCTTAATGGTATTGCCTATGACGCAAAAAATGATCGTTTATTTGTGACTGGGAAATTTTGGCCAAAACTTTTTGAGATTGAATTGATAGGGCAGGGGACTGCAGAATCCAAATAAAGGCAATTATAAAAGTTTGTAAAAATGTGAAGTTGTGATGCAGGACCCTGAGAATTCCTGAACTTCCCCGTAATACGTGTAAAAAATCGGGTAAAAAGCGAGGTAAAAATAATAGTCAAAAAAACAGTTAAAAAATAATATTTTAAATTTATAAGGAGGATTAAATTATGTCTGATAAAAATGCAACCATTGCTATTTGCAATACACATGTAGAAGCCGAAAAGGCCATCAAAGAACTACAGAAATCCGGCTATGACATGAAAAAATTGTCCATCGTGGGCAAGGATTATCATAGCGAAGAAAACGTAGTAGGCTATTATAATACGGGTGACCGAATGAAAAAGTGGGGGAAGCTGGGCGCATTTTGGGGAGCATTCTGGGGCATCCTGTTCGGCTCTGCTTTTTTTATGATCCCTGGTATTGGACCAATCGTGGTTGCTGGTCCTATTGTTGCATCTATTGTCGCCGGCCTCGAAGGAGCAGTTACCATTGGAGGTCTCAGCGCTCTTGGCGCAGGTCTTTTCAGTATCGGCATACCCAAAGACAGCGTTATTCAATATGAAATGGCGATAAAATCCGATAAGTTCCTCGTAATCGCCCATGGCAATGCTGATGAGCTGGCTAAAGCAAAAGAAATACTGGAACCTATGGATAATGTTAAGGTTTACGTTCATCATAGTAAATAAAAAAGAATGTGACAGGGGACAGTTCTTTGTCACATAATAATAAAACAAAACTCATAATATTTTCTTAGACTATTAATATTTTAAATAAGCTAAATAGGGTAGATCCTATTTTTTTTTGAGAATGTCAAAATATGGTTTGAGAACAGAAAAAAGGGTAAGCTACATGAGATGACTCTCTTTATAGCTTACCCTTTTTTATTGTTTTTTTATTCAATTTTCTCCAACTCTACTTTTACTCCTGCCAGTTCTTTCTGTACTTCCGAAAAGTGAAGAGAGTAATACTCTCGATTTTGCTGGTTTAAGCGGGTAATTGGGTAAATGTAACAAACTGCAGCGGAACATGCTTTTTGATTATACATATAATAATTTTACATATCAAAAAATATTATCATCTTATTATTCCCTTTCCCCCCTTTGTCATTGCGAGGAGCCTCCCTTTCTCTGTCATTGCGAGGAGCGAAGCGACGCGGCAATCTCTATTTCATCTAACCCGAGAATCTTGGGGGACATTCTTCCATTGTATTCGCGTACTTACGCTTGGATAAAACTAAAGCGTGTTCCCCTTATAATATATTTTTCACAATAAAGCAGGACTTTTAAAACTTATGTAGTATACTAATATATAAACGGGGTAAAGTATTTATGAAATATAAGGAACATTTAAATTACCATCATAAGTAAGAAGTTTAAGGGATTATTTACACAGAAATTATGTTGGTTAATTTCGCAAAATAAAATTAAGTTTATATTTTTAGTAAATAAAAAAGAATGTGACAGGGGACAGTTCTTTGTCACATAATAATAAAACAAAACTCATAATATTTTCTTAGACTATTAATATTTTAAATAAG
>JAHIPN010000240.1 GCA_018894595.1 bacterium | reverse complement strand
TGAAGAGATGGTTTTTGATGGTTTTAAGAAGTTATCAAAAAAACGCAAAAAAGAGGTAGTTGATTTTGTTTCCTATTTGAAGGCAAAAGAGGAGCTTGAAGCGACAAAAGAGATTATTAAGGATAAGGATTTCCTGGAAAGCATTATGAAAGGTGATGAAGATTTCAAGATAGGACACTTCAAAAAATGGTCTGATAACATCTGATAACAACTGGTTTATTAATACTAACGACTAATTATGAAACTTTTCTTGACTTTTATCGTATTATATATTAGTATTTTGTATATATTGTATGTTTATGTTATGTTGTAATTAAGTATCTTAATATTTATAAAATTGATTAATTGGTAAATTGGTGAATTGGTAAATTTGTAAAAAATCGTAGTTTCTTAACCCGTATCAGGTCGAGATGTTAAAGTGTTTATGAAATAAAAGGAGCAGAAACTCCTCTCATAAGCAGCGAGATCAAGGAGCTATTTAAACAGAAATTAAAAATTAGTTAATTTCGCGAAATTAAATAATAACGAATTTTTTTCAAAAAACGAAAGGAGAAAAATAATGAAGAAATTATTATTAGTATTAGTTGTAGTAACGATGGCATCTTTTCTTTTTACAGGCTGTCTTCTTACTGTACCAGTACCAGTAGCAGTAACAGGAGTAACTTTAGATCAAGCAACCATGGCCTTAACAGCAGGGGGAGCAACAGGAACGTTAGTAGAGACTGTAGTACCTGCAGATGCCACCGATAAAACCGTAACTTGGTCTTCAAGTGTTCCGGCAGTGGCAACTGTAGTTAATGGCGTAGTAACACCATTAACAGCAGGTACAACGACTATTACAGTAACAACAGTAGATGGAAGCTTAACTGCAACATGTGAAGTGACAGTAGAAGCTCCAGTAACTCCTGTAGCACCTGCTATTACCGCTATTCCGGATCAAGTAGTATATTGGGATGAAGACGGATGGACATACCAAGTAGTAGCTATTCTTGGTACTGGCACTACTTTAACTTATAGCTTAATCGGAAACCCAGTTTCAATGAGTATTTCTACTACCGGACTGATTACCTGGACTACAATTTTAGACATGTTAGCACTTCACGAAGTTACCGTAAAGGTAGTGGACAATGACGCACTGTTTGATGAGGAAACTTTTGTTATTGAAGTAAAAGAACCACTCCCACCAGTCCCACCAGAACCACTTACTGCTACCATTTGGTATAATCCAACTCATTCATATGTTGGCGCCTACACTTACGTACGTGGATATATAGAAGCGGGTGATGGTGTTCCAGTAGAAGTAACTTTAAGCGAAGCAGTAGCAGAAACAGATATAATTCAGATTAGATGGAATGATGGGACAGAGGAAAGTGCATGGTTTGACCTCGATCTTAAAACAGGAGAAACTTTGGTATATGAAGGAAAATTGAATTTTGATCCTCCTAAAGATCCAATAACTACCTGGACTGCATGTATGCTGGTCTGTGTTGAAGTACAAAGAGTTATTTCAGATGAATTTTGTCCTACCTGCCCGGGAGATAAGGAGATTATACTTTCAGACCCAGTAAAAGTTGACAGTTTAGATCCTTATGTTGACCTTAATATTACCTTTGACAGTTGTATAACAAGCACTTGTCCTACTGTGACCGCTGCTATTTTTTCCTTCGAAACTGACCTAACAGGAGATTATTGTAATATTTCCAATTGTTGTGAAAATACATGTTCCGGTTTAGCCAGTTGGGTTATAGAAAATACTGATCTCTGTAATCCATGTTCTGCTTCTGGAACAACTTGTCCGGTCGAAGGAGACTTTCCTTGCGGATGTTTACTTTATGCTGACTCAGGTGAAACAATTACTTACGATTTAGACTTTACTATGGTCGATAATGTGGGTAATAAATTCGAAGACACCTGGAATATTAAGTTGGATACTGATAGTGTAGTAGAATTTAAATCCGCTGGGGTAGTTGTAACACCTGTTGATGGAGTATATAAACTTTACGGCAATTGTGATCCAGTAGGAATACCCGAATAAAAAATAATAAGAAAATAGAACAAGAGATAAAAAAGAGGGCTATTTTATATAGTCCTCTTTTTTATTTTTATAATTAAATATTTTTAAATCTGCAATAATAGCATCCCTTATTACCTCTCGGGGTGGTAATTTATTTGAAATTTATATGATTATATATTAAAATACTAAAAAATATATTATTTTAGAATAAGGAGAAATAGATGAAAAAAAATTATTAGTTATGTTATTGTTAGGAGTAATTTCAATTTCATTTACCGGATGTCTTTCCATGATTTTCCCGGAGCTCAATAATCCACCGGTTATAACCCCTATTTTTGATGCTGCCATAACAGTAGGAGAAAACTTTACCTATCCTGTAGAAGCCACTGACCCTGATGAAGGAGATACCTTAATTTTTTCCCTGACTACCGATCCTTTTACCGATATGGCTATTAATCCTGCTA
>JAHIPN010000239.1 GCA_018894595.1 bacterium | reverse complement strand
TTTTTTTATCTGCAAATATTTTATATTCAAAGTTACAGCATTAGATCACCTTCGTAATTATTACTTAAGGCTATCTTTTAAACCTGATTACTTGGCTCTTCCGGTTTTTGTGGTAAATTCTTTTCTTTCCTTCTTACAATATAAAGTCCAATAAGTAGTCCAATAATGGGACCGACACTCCTCGACTCAAAGGATCCATATACCCCATATTTCGGGCCTAAGAGAAATATACCTATAACAACCATTATATATAAAACTGTCAGTGCAATAGCGGTTCTAAATTTATGCAGTGGTGCAATTTCAGATCCTACCAGTATAATTACAATGGCAACTACAAATGGAAGAATCGCTCTTTCAATTGGACGAATATTTACTCCTGAAACAATCTCTCCCTTTACAAGAATAAAATAAAGTAACCAATGTAAAGGAAAGCTCGAAATAAAACCTGCAGTTAATGCTCCTGGAAGTACAGCAACCCAACGAATCCAATATATAAATTCTTTTTTCATTTTAAGAACCCCTTACCCCTTATCTAATAACTCGTTCAGAATAGGTCAAAATACCACCTAATTTTTATATCTCTTGTTATTTATATCTTTAATCCTTCCGGAATTAATCCACTCTTTTATTATCTCTCTTCTCTTTTCTTCCAGGACAACCTAAAAGTTACCGGACTATTGACTTGGTACGCCTTCCTTATTTATACTTCAAGAAAATGGGATGTGTCCCTATTTATACTTCCTCTGCAGATAAAGTTAGAGTAAAAGTAATTAAGATAAACAATATAATCAATAATAATCTTTTGCTTTTCATAGTTTATTTTCACTTACTTTCTTTTTTAGAGGCCTCTCGAAGCTTTCGGAATCTTTCATTATTCTTATAAGTTTTCTCACACCACGCAATATAATTGCGCATACCTATTATTTTCTCTCTTGTTCTAAAGTCATCTACAATATCTTCTATCCTATCTAAACATTTGGGAATATTAAGTTCGCCTGTTTTATTTTCACGATATAATTTAGCTTCTCTTTCTAACACTTTAACAAATTCTAAAACCGTAGGCCTTTTATGTAATAATGCTTCTGATATCTTTATAATAGGTCTTTTAAACCTAAAATCTATTTTCCGGCTTATAACATCGCCTAATTTATACAACTGGTACTCTGTTATTTCTTTACAATCAGATAAACAATTAAGATAACCCCACATATAAGAACTGGTTGTAGAAGCACGGAATTTCTTTTTTCTATAATTCTCCTCTTTGTCTCTATTCGAATAATCAAAAAGTGAAATTATCTTTCTTCTTAGTTCTTCAAAAAATAGATGTCTTTTGTAATTCATTTTATTAACCCCCTTAGGTCTTCTTTATTTTCTTATTTGGATTGTGCATATATGTTATTTGACCTCTATTTCTTTTTCATTTTACTGCTTCCAACCCCTTTTAAATACCCTTTAAATTTTTAGAAGCTTTTTGAAGTTTCCTTTTCCTTTATTTGCTTTGCCCATTCTTTTAATTCTTTGCTATCATAAGATACAATTAGACTAGTTTCGATTTCATGATTATATAAAATATGACTCGGTGACAGCGTCAAGCCTATTTCTGTAGTAGAAGTTTCCCACGAAGCTCCATATGCTAAATGTCCCATATGATAGCTATTCCCAGATGACTTTTATTATCTTTATATAGATCATTCTTCCACAATCCAGGTATGTCCATTTTCGGTTTATCATCTTAATCTCTTCCCGCTTCTTTCATAATGCGTTTCAGTTTTCCTGGTCAAGATATTTATTTTGGTTATCATATCAATTTACTTTTAAATTTTTCCGATATGACAGGTGACAGTTCTTTGTCACACGTTAATCCTTCCGGAATCAATCCACTCTTTTATTGTTTCTCTTCTCTTTTCTTCCAGGACAACCTCGAGTAATTTTGATATTTTTCCTTTAATTCTTTCCTTGTTTAACTGCACCTTCCAAAAATCAGGTAACCGGTTTTCTGTTTCTATTCTTATCTCTTTTATTGCCGGTCTTTGGCTCTATAACCACAATAATTCCAAGGGTTAACTTCATAACTTGCCAAGGTATAGGAGTCTCCCAAGAATTCCATATAAAAATTTAGCAGGATTTAATAAATATAATGTCGCTTTTTGTAACTTCTTTATTTTTCGTTTTACTTTGGTGCTTCCCACCTTCCACTATGCCATGTTTCGCTTTTACCTGTTATTCTGCTTATTCTAAAAGGTATCTTTGAACTTGAATCTACAAAATATTTTTTATAATATGGTAACCACCACCAATATACTTATAAGGCGTTGGCCAAACATAGATCGCAAATAAAATCACTAATACGGTTAGAATTATTTTTATAATATTATTTATTCCAACTGTTTTTATTGTCTTTTTAAATCTTCAAGCCGAGCTTTATTTCTTCGTATTCCTAAACTCCAACTTTCCATTGCAAACCATATCCGTTCTTCTTCTTTGCTTAACAATAATTCAAAATTATAATTGTCTACAAGTTTTACTTTATGCCTTAAAAACATGCTCCCTTTATCACCTATAATCGAATAATTATAATGTCTATTATCAAATTCCTCATGCATAGCGGACAAATAATCTGCCCTGGCACTAACCCACCCTGAATTTCCAACCTCTCTATTAAAACAGTCTATAAGCTCTTTATCACTCTTCTTTTTAAACCACTCTAAATCTTTTTCTTTTCTCTCTTTCATTTTATCCCCTTTTAATTTCTCTTTTTTTATCCCTAAATAGTAAAAATTCAAAAAGACAGCAGGAAGCTGAATAAACAAACCACACATACCAAGTCTCCCCCAAATCAAAAAAATCTAATGCCTCATTTAGAATAAATAAAGCAAACGGAAAGAAAAAAAATATTGGAACAAAAATAGCCAAAATTAATCTCTGTGCTTTATTCACTTTTTAAAATTCTCCTTTAATTGTTTTAAAATCTTATAGGATATTTCTAAAAACCGTTTTTAAACAGTGTTTTCTAGAAAATTTAATTTATTTCTAACCTTTAGTAAAAATAGTGGTTCCAGTATAAGAATAGAAATTACCGGATACGTTATAAGTTTGGACCCAAGTTCCTGTTCCATAGATACCACTGGAATCAATAGTTCCTTCAAAATATACTGTAGTCGATACAGTTTGATAATAAATATTAGTGTAACTACCGCTTACACTTGCAGAGATTGTAGAGCCGTTTAATGTTCCGTAACCTGTATTCCAATCCTTGCTTTCATCACCTACAATATCAAAGTTATAAATAGTAAGTGAGCCAGAATTATCAGTGATGTTGCATTTTGCTGTAGTAACCCCTGAAGAACTGGAATTAGTCATTGTCCAATTACCGGTTATATTTATCGAAGGTGTGCCCATCCCCCCACCGCTACAACCTGATAAAAATATAGCTAATACCAAAAATAAAATTACAAAATAATATTTCCTTTTCATTTTCCTAAATACCTCCTTAATTTTTATTATAATACCCTTTCCCCTCAATATATTCATAACTCTCTTTTGCTTTTTTACCTCCTCTATAATACGTTTCAGTTTTTCCGGTCAAAGTATTTATTTTGGTTATCATAACAGTTTCATCGTCTAACCTGATCATCTCAACCTGATACTTTGGGATAGCCAAGTAAATTAAACCTACAACTACTATTATAAATAACCCTACTAATAATATATTTAAAATTTTGTTCATCTTAAAAACCCCCTAGTTATTCCTTCCCTTCCGGATAAAAGATATCTTCTTTATCGCTGCTTACATTACTGTTTATATCTTTAATCCTTCCGGAATCAATCCACTCTTTTATTAT
>JAHIPN010000238.1 GCA_018894595.1 bacterium | reverse complement strand
ATATAAGCGTCCGTATGATACTAACTCCCCGGTAGTTTGTATGGATGAATCACCTAAACAGTTAATAAAAGAGACACGACAGATAATAGCCGCCATCCCGGGTCCCCCTATTGGAAAGGTTTGGAACTTTTTGTTGGGGTGAAATTATAGAAGAACTGCGAAAAATCTATAAACTAAAGGAGTTAATTGGCCTTCCTCCAAGCACTATGAATCCAACTTGACCTCTTCTCATTACCTATTCATGGATAAGTATATTCCCTACTCTCATTCTAACCATATGATATATTAGATTTGCAATAATAAAATAATCCATAAGTAAAAATAATAAATATTTAATCAATGATACAATATATTTCAGTTTTTAATAAATAAAACAATAAATGATAAGTTCAATAAATTAATCTTTTATTGTTTCATTCGGAAAGTATATTGGGATACAATTTTCAGCAATAAAAGCCTCTGCCTTATATATATCTATATCTTCTAATAACTTTTCTTTAGAAATAGTGCAATGAGATTGATTGTAATTACGGGGGGTATGATTTACATCTAAATCAACTTTACGAGGTATGATTGCTTTAAATTCACCGACGCAATATTTTTTATTATGTATTGGATCAATAGAAGTTTTTTCTGGAGTGGAATAATTACTCCAGTTTGCAGAAAAACCTTTTTTGCTTTTTCCCTTTAACTCAAAAGTCTTTAATTTAAAAGCTGAAGCAGTAAATTTACCTGTTTTTTGATTAAATATTTTAAATGAAGCTCGTCTATATAAAAAATCATTATCGGGAACATCTTCTTCAATATATTTATTTTCAAGATTGCTCATAACTATCCCAAATCGAAAATATTTTTAACATATCATCAATTCCAATTGCTTTATCATAATACTCTTTTAATACACCTTCTTTTCTGTTAATAATTCTATAAATAAAATAATTTGAGTTATCCTTAGGAATCAAATGGTGTAATTCTTTTGAGAATTTTTGCCATTCAACATGTATTCTTCCATCCGGATATGGTGAAACAAAAGGTATTGGAGAATCTGGATATCTATCAACAACCCTCATAAAAAATTCAATTGCATTTGCTATTGTTGACCAACTTATTTTACTTGCACCATAAGAATCCCAATTATCTTCAAGTTTTGAGAAACTTTTTAGTTGTGTGATTACATTTTCAGAAAATAACTTATTCCTACTCATTTTAATATTTAATTTCTTTTCTTCGTTATCTCTAAACTCGATATTATTTATTTGAATAGGGTTAATGTTGTAAGAATTATTAATTTCGTAATATGCAAAATTGTCAGGTATACTTCTTTCACTATCTAATAATTTTACAACCATTGAAATAAAATAATCATCTTTTGTTGGAATAAAGTTATTTAAAATTTCGTATTCACTTTTACTTGTGTTATCTATATCATTTAAATAATTTAAATGTACTGTACATGTATCTTTTTCGTTTTCAATTATTTCCATCTACTTAACTCCCGAGAAAATATTTTTTAAAATATTTAATTGTTCATCTAAAGATAAATTAATAAACTCTTTCAAATCCTGAATTGAATATTTATTTGATCCTAATTCTTCAGAAAGTGTATTCATATCTTGTATTACTAAAACAGAATCTAAATTTTTTTTACTTCCTAAATTCACTTGCGCATTTTTACATCTAACCCAACTATTAATTTTAAAATTCTTTAAAGAAATTATCTTCCTAAAATGTAATTCAAAATCATTTAAATTAGTGAAATGTTTGTTTTTAGCTAATGTTTTATCACAAAAATATTGCACAAGGAAATTAGTTGGATTTTCTTTTTCAATATATCTTGTTGCTACTATAGCCATCCTTCCAATATTTGCATTTGTGCATTTAGTATATGTTTGAATCAATTCAAAATAAAAATTTAAATAGGATTTTAAATTAGATTCTATTTCAAAGGGTTCTTTTGAAAAAATATGAAAATCAGTTCGGTTAATTGCCGTTTCAAATTTATACTTTTTTTGACTATCAAACAAACTAAGTCTTGGGATTTCTTTGGGTGCATCATCAGGAATAGGAAAAGAAACAATATCTCCGTCAAATTTATCTGAATAAGATTCCATTATTTTTTGAAGTACTATGTTTTTTTTAAATAATATTTCTGGTGTATATATAACTAATTGTAGTGTAAAAATTTTAAAATCTAAATTTTCCATTTTAATTCCTTCTTTTAAATTTATAATAACAAAAGCACAGATAAAAATCAATAAATTCCTAATTTACAAGTAAATTTCATTAACAACTTTTAAAAAAGAGTTATGTAATGTGTCAGGGGACGGTTGTTTGTCACACTTCAAGAATATATATTTACCTTATTGAATCGCCACCAGCGATTAAAAGAATTACTCTTTTTCAATTTTTCTACGTCTTAATACTAATACGACAAAGGTTTTAAAAAATCCTTCTTTTTTTATAAAATAGTTGGAAATAACAATTGTCAAGGGGACGGTTCGTTTGACACTTTTCTTACCGTTTCTCGATTTACTCCGAAAATAGGGACGCCTATTTATCAACTTTCTTCTTAAACAATAGATTCAATTTTCTTTTTAATGTTACTTATTGGAGAAGCAATTGCGTTTACATATTGGAAATTACCGACTTGATTATTATTTATCATTAATTGAAGTGGACATGCTTCACTCTGGATTGCATTTACTGCAAACTTTCTTTTTATTTTGTTATACTTTAAATATGGTGCACCAGATGATCTAAATCTGAAATAACCACGAATAATATATCTTAAACCCTGGGAAAAGTAATTACCACCAATATTATCATTAAAAGCATTAAAATGATCCAATATCCCTTCAATGCTAGATTGATTTAGCATACGTCCGAGATTACCTATAGGTGCACCTTGTAAACAGTAGAAATCCTTTTTCAACGAATCATAAATATTATAATCAATATCTATAAATGGAATAAACTTAATGATTTTTTTATAATCACTATTTATTTGATAAATAGAATAATCATCTTGATAAAAAGCTTCTATAAAATCGAGCTTAATAATAAATGTATATCTATCAATATCAGGCTCAGGAAAAAAAGAATTTATTGGCATCATATCTAGATAGTTAATATTTTTATAAAAACTATTTTCATGAAACTGAATGATTAAATATGGAGTACAAATTCCCTTGCTATACAAAGTTATAAATCTTCTATCATAACTGATTCGATTAAAAATATTAACAGCAATGGCATTAAAATCTTGAACTGAATGATTTATATACCATTTTTTAGTTATCTGATCATAATCATATATTTTTTGAAAATCAATTATTTCTTGAGGAGTTAAAAGTGACTTTATTTCGTTATTGAATATAGTATCAGAAATTGAATCAGGAAATGGTGTAATAATTCTTAAATTATGCCCAACACTAAGAATAAAACCATTGTCAATATGAAAGGCACATATATTATTAGTAAAACATCGTCGATTTTGATCTTGACCATCATACACTGACATAATTCTGAATAAAGGAGATTCGTAGTCACTAATCATACTTAGTTTGTTTTTGTTCATATTTTCACCACTTATTAAATTGGCATTGCGTCTAAAGTTTACAGTATATACGACGTTACTAAACACAATGTCTCGAAGCGTAATTACTGTGTTATCCGCCGTATAACGCGGGACCATCTTAAAATATTAAGGGATCAAGTCTTGCAATATCACTTTTCATCTTCCCGCTCGTTTTTTTTAGAATGTGTCAGAGGATGGTTCTTTGTCACACTTCAAAAATATATATTCACCTTATTGAATCGCCACCAGCGATTAAAAGAATTAATCTTTTTCAATTTTTCTACATCTTAATACTAATACGACGAATCTTTCAAAAATCCTTCTTTTTAGAAACAAATTTATAAAAATAACCAGCCCTTCAGCAAAAGGCCAAAGGGTTGGAAATTAACTGGCTCCCCCAACAAAACGATTTTCGAACTTTTTGTATGAGTGATGAAACCGAAAAGGTATATCGAAAATTAGAAGAAGTAATCAATGTTTGATATTATTATCGATTATAAACCCCCTTACGAAAAATCAGAAAAAGTTAACGAATTATTGGGATAGTACGCCTGCCCTATTTATCTAATTTAAAAAGTAAAATATTAATTGTCTAAGAAAATGGGATGTGTCCTCCATTTATTTTTAAGAATCATAATGATTAGATAACTTTATATCTCGAATAACTCATATTCTTTAGAAATACTGGAATCAATCTTCGAGGCATGCTCAATTGTTCTGATTATCGCGTCTCTAACACTCAACCCCGATATTATTTTTTTTTTAAAGTATTCCCCAAAAATTTCTATTTTATCATTAGAGCTAATCGCAAATTCAATTTTTTCTGAACCCTTTATAAATTTAGTCTCGCCTTGAATATTTTTTTGCCAGACAAAAAAGTCTCCATTATTATCTCTTCCGGCAATCATAATTGCTAACCTTTCTGGTTTGTCCATTTTAAAACAAGAAGCAAAAAAAATATTAATATTCTCTATTAATCTATACTTATCACTAACATCATACTCTTTTATATGGTTCCAAACATATACTCCAGCTTCATATATCCCTGTCATTCCAAAATAAAGATCTTCAGCTAGTTGATAAATCTTTTGATAATCATCACTAATCCCGTTTCTTCGCTTTCCCCTTTTGTCAGAAGCAATATAAAGTTTTTTATTTCCTTCAATAACGCTTATAACTATACTCATATTCTCTTTGCTTTCCTTTTATTTTCTCCAATTTTGTTTTATCCCTAAAAATTACAAATTTTACTTCTGTGCCTTGATATTTCTGATCTTGATCTTTA
This sequence comes from bacterium, assembly GCA_018894595.1. Next base: position 3,452 of record JAHIPN010000238.1, on the reverse strand, counting down.
CAGAAGAAAGTAAATCTTTAATTATATTTCTCTCCTCTTCTCTTTAATAAATAGACATATCCTATTTTTTCTATGGTTTAGCTTTCCATTTTACGAGGTCTTCCTTTAGGACGCTTATATAGAATAATACCTAAAGTTTCAACCATCCGGTTAAGAACTCCTAAGATCCTATAGGTTTTCCGCTAAAAGTTATCGAATTATTGAGCTAGTACAACCATCCCCTGTTACATCTAGCAATAATTACTTTTTTAATCTTTCGATCTCGTACCTATTTTCGCGCTTCCTAAATGCTTCCGGCCCTCCTTCTAATATATCAATACCATGTTCTTTTATGCCTTGTCTCTCAAGGGGAATTTTAGCCTTCTCCCTAACAAAAGAATTTTCAATTGACCCACTTATGTACCTAATTCTTGCATCTTGAGTATTTGGAATTGCTTCAAAATTTGCAACGATTATTTGTTCTGCATCAGTATTTAAAACTAAATTAGGATTATGGCTTATAACAATAATTTGCCTTCTCTTTTTTGCTGTTTTAAAATAATTTATAAGATAAGGATAAATAGATTTGTTATCAAGATTTTCTTCTGGTTGGTCAATAATAAGAGGAATATTATTCTCTGTTTCTAAAACAAGGTACATAAGCAATAGTACAATACCCTTTTTACCTGGAGAAAGAAGCTCTATATTTGTGTCTTGATACTTTATGCTATATTTTACATTAAAATCAGAAACATCAAAAATCCAATTATAAAAATCAATCTTTTCCTTATCTCCTTTCAGTTGTTTTTTGATATCAATAGATTTATTATTATATTCCTTAAAAGTTGTATAAAAATTGTTTATAAGATTAAAAACATCTAAAGTCTCAATAAGCTCAATTTTTTCAGAAATTGATTTAATTTCCTTAAATAAAAGTTCTTTATTATGATAGTATCTACCATATTTACTAAAATCAATAATGGCATTTGCTTTGTTAAAAAAACTCTCTACGTCTAGTTCAATCCGGGTAAAAAATTCTATTTGATTTCTTTCTCCTAAGCTTTCTTTGCTCAATTCTTCCCTTAATGGAGTATACATTTCTTCTAACATCTTTTTTTCTTCTTGCAACAAAATAAAATAATCTTTATATGCTTTATCTCTTTTTTCAACCTTTTCAAGAAGTAAAGGCTTCTTTACTTCTTTTATTTTTTTAATGTTTTTATCTAAACCTTTAACTCTTTCTTGATTCTTTTTAATTTTTCCTTCAAATAATTTAATAGTGTTTCTTTTATCCCCTGCTACACTTGATTTTAATTCAAGTAGGAAAATTAAAGCGTCAATCTCGATTAAGGGAAGTTTAAATATATAATCATCGGTTAAGACGTTCAGATCTACTTCTTTTGATTCTTCAGTTTTGTCCTTTGACTCTTTAGTTCCTTGAATTTCTTGGATTTGGGTCTCAATTTTTATTTTCCTGTTATCGAGTTGATCATTAAAATCAGAAGAAATTGAAAATTGTAATTTTTTGTAAATATCAGCTAATCCAACAGATTCAAGATCGTTTCTAATATCTTTAAGTTGCTTACTTACATACATTTCCAAACCTTCTATTTTGGTTTTTATGGTTTCGATGGTGCTAAGCTGCACTTTATAAATTGCAACTTTTTCATTTAATTTATTTTTTCTATTATTTAAAAGACTCAATTTTGCTTCAATATTTTTCTCTTCCTTTGTTATTGGTTTAGGTTTTTGTTGTTCGAGTTGATTTATTTCAGTTTGAAGTGTATTTCTTTCTTCTTTTTTGGTATCTAAGCTATTAATCTCTTCTTCTAAGTCGAAAATTTGAACATCATGATCTTTAATATCTTGCTTACATCTTGTTTTTTTCAACTGGGTATTTTGAGTTTTGTTATTTCTTAAGTCATTAAAGGTTGTTTGACCCATCCTATCTTGCGCTGGAATATATTGGAAAATAATTTTTTCAATCTCATTTTGCAATTCTCCTGTTTGCTCAGGTCTACATTTTTTTTCAATAAAACTTTGACAAAGGTATCTCACTTTTTTTAATTCTTTGTAGTCTTTAAGATCCTTTGTTATAGTTATTTGATCTGCACTTCTATCTCGCCAATAAATAGTTATTACACAATTTTCGATCGTTTCTTGTATTTGTTTTGAAGGTTTTAGTGCTTTAAAGATAAAAGATACTGGATCTTCTTTAGTATCAAAATCACCACCAGCTAAAGATATAAAATCAGCTAATGCAGTCTTTCCAGCACCTTTTCCACCTATTATTGAAACTAGGTTATCATTGAAAAGAATTGGGACACTCTCAAACCAATTGTTTGAATTTTTAATTTCAACTCTATCAATAACTTTTGCATCGTTTTTACCTTTGGGAGGTAACATTCCAATATGTACTCTTTCCTCTGGTTCATAAATAATCTGTTTTAAACCCTCAAAAGTTGGATCTGCTTTAATCCAAGTATATCTTAATTCACAATTGTCTGAATCATTAACGCAATCATGTATGCTATATTTTGCACATGGATAACAAACTCTATCTAAAGTATGAGCATCAGATCCATGAACGCAAGGCTTAAGTCTACCGAATTTAGCCTTTATTTTTTCTTCGCTATCAGCGCCTTGGCCTAAAAAATATGCTTGGTCTTTAGGATTAGAACTAAAAATAATATCAGTAAAACTATAAATTTCTTCTCTTGTAGCTGCGAGGCTTGAATGTTGAATTCCTGAAACGCCATCCCCACTTCTGTTGCTAACTGCAATGATGACATTATCTTTTAAAATTTTATTTTTATTAAAAATATTTTTTAATTTAGTAATATCGGCCTTGAACTGATTAATTCCTTCTTTATATGCTTTTTCTTCAGATAATCTCGAATCAAAAACTTTTCCCAATTCGATCAATTTATGTCTTTCACATGAATAACTATTATTCCTATAATCAAACTTTAGCTCTTTTAAAAAATATTCTAAGTCGGATATTTTTAAACGATTAGAAAAAATAAGGTGAAGATTTATTGGCTTTTCACTGCTAGTAACAGGCAGAATTCTAATTTCTATATTTGGAAGTATCAAATCAAAATTTGTTAATTTTCCTTGGCTTCTATAATTAAGAACTTGTTTATACCCATCAATTGAAAAGTAATCTGTAATGCCAAGAACAGCATGATCTCTAATTGATTCAAGCTTTGAAATATAGTCATTCCAATTCGTGAATTGATTGTTTAAAGCTGAATCTGGTGTATGAACATGCAAATCCCATTTTCTCCATTCTGAACCACGAGAATATTTCAAGATTACCCCCCCTAAAAATATTTTTTCAATTTTTTTAATTTAAATAAGGACGCATCCTATTTTTTCTATGTATTAATTTTCCCTTTTACAAGTTCTTCCCTTAGGACGTCTATCTATAATAATACCTAAAGCCTCAACCATCCGGTTAAGAAACTCCT
>JAHIPN010000237.1 GCA_018894595.1 bacterium | reverse complement strand
CTCAAAAAGAATTTTCAAATCTATTAGAATCAATTGGAGGAAATAAAGATGGAATTAAATGATTATCCTAATCCTTATGATTTTTCTAATCCTGTAATAGAATCTGATTTACTTTTTGGAAGAGAAGAGATTATCAAGGAAATTGATTATTATTTAGATCATACAAAAAAAGCTGGGCGTTCAATTAATCACCGATTTTCACAGCCCCTATAATCGTCATTAAAAATATAATCGGGGCATAGCTTCCCCGGTCCATTTGTAGACGTCCGGCATCTTTTCATTGCCACCTTTTTAATTTTAAAAAGCCACAGCATATTCGGTAAATCCAATAATATTTTCCTATATTATCAACTTTCCGGTTATTTATTTTCCCCCAAGAGAGACTGACTTTCGTGACATTTTTTTTACATTCATAGCTAACTGTTGGGTAGGATTATGACGAATAAAATATTCAATTGACTATGATAAATAAGTTGGCAATAAATCATAATCAAGGATATAGAGAAAATATCACTCCAATAATACTTATTTATAGCTATTATGAGAGGTATTTGCATTATTATCTTGACATTATATAAATAGTATGTTATAAATTACATATGTTTAATCGTCATAAAGATACCCATAATAAGGTTAACCTTGAGACGTTTTTTGATCATCCTTTATCCAGAAGACAGTGTCAGTACGAAGCGGTACGCGCTTTTGTCAAAGACCGCATGTCCGCAGAAGAGGTTGCGCTAAAGTTTGGCTACGTAGCCGCCACTGTCTATGCACTAATTCGGGATGCAAAAACCGGCAAGATTTCTCTTTTTCCAAAAGTTGTATTGGGCCCAAAGCAAAGACGTACACCAGAGGAGATTTTGGAAGTAATTGTCACCCTGCGCAAAGAGGACCTTTCTTCTCCTGACATACACAAAAGGCTTTCAGAGGTGAACGTTGCATTATCTGTTAGGACAATTGAGCGCATTATCAAAGAAGCCGGATTTGAAAAGCTAAGACGCAGAACAAATAAACAGCGGGGATTTACCAAAGAAAACAAGATTATAGCGGATCGTGCGGAGCCCTTAAACTTTGAAAGCCTGGGTCCTTTTTCGGTGGACTGTCCCGTAGCCGGAGCGTTTTTCTTTATTCCCTATATTATCGAACTGGGCATTTTAGATATTGTCAGAGAGTGCCGCCTTCCCAAATCCAGTACAGTTGGCGCTGAAGAGGCAGCTTTGTCCATGCTGCTTTTAAAGCTCATAGGCAACGAGCGGCTCTCCCACATGGAGGCCTACGATCATGAACCGGGTCTTGGGATATTTGCAGGTTTAAACGTACTTCCCAAATCCACCTATATGAGTACCTATTCCTGCCTGACATCAGAAGAGATGCTGATAAAATTTCAGGAAAGGCTGCTTGGGCGCTTTCGCAAGATTTATCCAAAGATGTATGAAGGCAAATTCATTAATTTAGATTTTCACTCTATTCCTCATTTTGGAGACCTTTCAGAAATGGAAAAGGTCTGGTGCGGATCTAAGGGCAAGGCTGTAAAGGGTGCAAATACAGTATTTGCACAGGACTCCAAAAGCAATGTCATCGTCTATACCCGTGCAGATATATTAAGAAAAGAAGAATCAGGGGAAATCAAACGCTTTGTTGCCTACTGGAAAAAACAAAATACCAACATAAAAGAAACTTTAGTCTTTGATTGTCATTTTACCAAATATAAAGTGCTGGATGAACTTACCGAAGAAAAAGTTAATTTTATCACCCTTCGCAAGCGAAATAAAAAGCTTACCGAAGCCACCGAGCAAATTTGTCAAGAAGAGTGGCAGAAAGTAACGATAGACATCCCTAAACGAAAATACAAAAAGGTGTCCGTATACGAAAGCGAAGTCATATTAAAAGGATGTAAACACCCACTGCGGCAAATTATCATAAAGGATCACGGCAGGATAAAACCTACCTTTATTATTACCAACAACCGGGAGCTTACACTGGAAAAATGTCTTACAGTTTACGCCAAAAGATGGCACATTGAAAACAAGTTCTCCGAACTGGTATCTTTTTTTAATCTTAACGCTCTGTCTTCACCGCTTATGATCCGCATTCACTTTGATATTTTATGGACTATGGTGGCAGATACTATTTATCGGCGTTTTGCAAGCGACTTAAGACGATTTGAAAATCATCAGGCCCCTTCTATTTTCAAAAGGTTTATCAGCATGCCCGGAAAGGTTATTTACAAGGACGGCATGTTTGAAATCAAATTAAGAAAAAGATCCCACACTCCTATCCTTATGGGTATGAAAAAACTATCTCAACCTTTTTGCGTTCCCTGGTTAAACAACTGCCTCCTCAAAATTACGTGGACCCCCTGATTATGATTTAATTGACGATTATACGGGCTGTGAAAATCGGTGTTAATATAGCACTAATAGGAGCACGTGCTTCTGGTAAGACAAGTATTTTGAATATTGCAGAATTGGAAGCAAAGAAGAAAGAATTCTGTACAGTAAGAATTGATTTAGATGAGGGTGATAACAATACCCAAGTAGGTTGTCTTTTTAAGCTTTTTGATGGCATATTAACAGAGGCTTGTAAAATGGATGCATTTGAAGGCATAAATGGGAAAACTTATGATACATACTTAGATATTGTAAACACATATATAATTCCAGAAGATAAAACTTTTTGTCCTTTTATATTTCCTATACAATATGCAAAAGCAATGGGTT
>JAHIPN010000236.1 GCA_018894595.1 bacterium | reverse complement strand
CCGACCGAATTGCTATTTACTCCACCGAAGATTTCGTAAACATTTCTTATCATGGCCTGGTGGAATCCTTTGATTCTCGAAATGCCATCCCTTTCTCTGAACCGATAAATGGTAGACATTATATACTTTTGCGGTTCCATCCTAATATTCACCTGGCTTATCTTGAAGCTGGTATAGAACAATTATTAAATCCTTCTAAATATAAAAAAGAATGGGAAAAGATCTATGAGCAACGTCAGCAGAACCTTCTTTTAGAGGCGGGCTATTTACCCCACGAAAAGGAGAAAATTGGCCCCAGCACTCCTCTAATCAAGACCGACAGGGGATGGTTACTTATTTATCATAGTGTTGGTGAGATAGAGGGGGATATTTGCAAAGAGTATGGATTATCTGAAAAAATTAAAAGGGGATACTCGATATGTGCTGCCCTGTTAGACCTGGAAAATCCAGAGAAAGTTCTTTGCCGAACCAGACATCCAATTTATATTCCTTCAGCTCCTTATGAATTGTATGGTGATGAGCAATATCCGGTAGATGTGCCAGCCGTGGTTTTTCCAGTAGGGGCAATCGTGAGAAATGATAAGCTTATTCTCTATGCCGGGGCAGGGGATAAATATACAATCCTCCTAAGCTGCAATCTTGATAATTTAGTTGATTATCTATATAAATCCTGTCAGGGGATAAGACAAGGTAAGACAAAATAAGACAATAAGACAAGGGGACGTTTCACTTGTCATACTCACTTAAATTTCTTAAAATGAACAGGGGTGGTTTTATGCCAAGAAGCTCAAGGTCAAAAAGTAGTACAGGATATCACCATATTATGCTTAGAGGAATTAACAGAAGCAATATCTTCGAAAGCGACCAAGATAAAGCATTTTTTTTGAATTCAATGTATAGAGCAAGAAAAAAAGGCAGTTTTAGAGTTATCGGTTATTGTCTGATGAATACTCACGTTCATTTACTGCTTCAGGAAAGCGAAGAAATCGGAGTAAGTATAAAAAGGATTACGGTAAGCTATGTACAATGGTTTAACCGGAAATATAACAGAGTAGGTCATCTATTTCAAAATAGATATAAAAGTGAACCCATTGAAGACGAGAGATATCTTATGGCGGTACTGCGCTATATCCATCAAAATCCTATAAAAGCAGGAATGGTAAAAGAAGCATCAAAATATAGTTGGTCTAGTTATAACGAGTATCTTAAAATGTATGATTCCAAGGACTACCTCATTGATGGAGAAATAATGAAGGCCTATTTTAACAGTAAAAAAAGTTTTGCTGAATTTCATAAGGAAATAAGCAAAGAAAATTATATGGACTATGAAAACATAAACAAATATTCCGATGATGAATTGTTAGAATTATTTAAGAAAAAAATAAGCATAGATGAGTTTTATAAAATGCCTTTAATCGATAGAGCTAAGTTAATTAAGGATATATACCATGAAACTGGTGCGAGCATCAGAGATCTAAGTAGGGGATTGGGTATAGGAAGAAGTATTATAGAGAGAGCTGTTAAAATATGACAAACGAAACGTCCCCTTGTCTTACCTTGTCTTACTCCTTGTCTTACCTTGTCTTAGGATGATGAAAAGGTGAGACTATGATATTATAGAGAAAGAAAAGTTTTCATATAGGTTTTATTTTTAAAAGGTAAAGAAAGGCAAAGTATCATGAAAAAAGTTAAATATAAGGGTAAAAATAGATATAAGGAATTTTTATCTGCTGCAAAAATAATTTCTGAAAAGATTTCTAAGATAGAAGGTGTGGTAGGAATATTAGCTACAGGGGGAATGGGACGTGGTTATTGCGATGATTATTCTGACCTTGATTTAATAGTTTATGTTGATGATAAAAGGGCTAAAGAAATAGAAAAATATATTGCGGTAGGTGCTCTAATATATAAAAATATTGCCTTGGATACGCCGGTTGAATCATATCAAAAAGCATTAAAACACAAATCACCCTCTGAATATTGGTCTCAGGTTATGAGGTGGGATAGAGAAAATTCTCAAATTTTATTTGATGCCGAGCATAAAATAGAGAACTTATTAAAAGAAAAATTAGTCTTTCCCAATTGGGAACAGAAAAAACTATTAGAAAAGTATAGGAATGGAGCAGAAGATCACCTTAAATATAATTTTGAAATGTGGGAGAAGAGAGGAAATCTAATTAATCTTGCTGATTCTTTAATTAAAGCTACCGAATATATTATGCTGTGGATTTATGCTAAGAATAAAAAGTTTCAACCATATTTACCAAAATGGTTTTTTTATTATTTGGAGAATAATTTTGTGCCAGAAGCAAAATACCTGGATATAATAAAAAAGGTTTATTTAAATCCTATTAATACAACTGTCCAGGCCAAAAGAATTAGAACTGAATTAATCGAATTGAGTAAAAATATAGGAATTAAATTTAATTACCAAAATCTAAAAGATATTTTTAAACAAGATGGAAAGAATTGGGAAAAAGCGTCTGAGAAAACAAAGCATTATTTAAGTTGGTAATTATTTGAATCAAAGGGGAAGCTTGGTTCTTGAAATAAATTTAATGCTGGGAGATTTCAATCATGGATATTTGCAAATTTTGCCAAATTATAAATAGACAAATGAAGTCGTGGATTGTCTATGAAAATGAAAAGGTAATCGCTTTTTTACCAGAAAAACTGGAGGTTTATGGTCATACTCTTGTTGCGCCAAAACAGCATTACGCAGATTTATATGATGTTCCTGAAGATATTTTATGCGAATTAATAAAGGTATCAAAAAAAATCACTATAGCATACAGCGGAAAAATTAGCGCAACTGGTATGAATTTAATGCACGCAAGTGGTGTTGATGGCCAACAATCAATTTTTCATTTTCATATTCATCTACTACCAAGATTCAAGGACGATAAATTGAATACGTGGCCAAATTTGCCAAAAATTGAAACCGATAAAGATGAACTCTTGGAGAAACTCAGATTTGACTAAATTTACATTAAAATATGACAAACGAAACGTCCCCTTGTCTTATTTGTCTTATTGTCTCTTCGGTCGCAAAGGAGCATCGAACATATTCCCATTAGGAGGGGGTGATAAACAAAAGTTTAAAGTTCCGTATAATTTTTTCGTGATGATTTAAGATTAAATTTTAAAGGAGGTAATCTTAATGAGAAAGTTAATAGTGGTGTTGTTAAGTGTAATGATATGTTTACTGGGAGTTAATATGATATTTGCCCAGGAGACGGAGGCTGATTCATCTTTAAAACCACATTCCCAACGGATGATTGACCGGGTTCAACTCATGCCCAATAGCCCTGAACCTTTTTTAATGAGAGATTGGCGCCAGGTGGCAATTGATTATTACAATTTTGTCTTTGATTTTACTAAAACAGGGACTTATTTACCTTTGATCTGGTGGG
>JAHIPN010000235.1 GCA_018894595.1 bacterium | reverse complement strand
TGATAACCAGTATCAGGGGTAATGGTAAATGATTTATCTGTACCCTGATTTACGGTTACATTTCCGGATGGACTTATAGATCCATTGGATCCGGCAGAGGCAGTGATAGTATAGGTCTCTGGGGCAACTGAAGTTACCGTTACCTCTACACTATCAGTCTTATCTATAAAATTTTCCACATAAATTATCCTAATAGTTGCAATGCCAGTTGAAACTGCCCTAATCACACCTTCGGTATCGACTAAGGCAACTCCGGGATTTTCTGAAGAAATGGCACAATCATCGAGAGCTATATCAGCAGTACTACCATCACTATAATGAGCAGTTATGGAAGAAATGGTCTGAGAATCTCCTTCAATCAAACTCATTGTAGATGGAGATACAGTAATGGAATTTAAAATAATATTTTCAATGCTTTTAAATGTAGCAGATATGGTATGGTTTTCGGTTACATTAATAAAGGTGTATGAACTTATGGCTCCTATCGAACCTCCATCTACCAGGACATCATCTATCTGATAACCAGTATCAGGGGTAATGGTAAATGATTTATCTGTACCCTGATTTACGGTTACATTTCCGGATGGACTTATAGATCCATTGGATCCGGCAGAGGCAGTGATAGTATAGGTCTCCGGGGTAACTAAAGTTACTGTAATAGTAAATGATTGGGTTACAGCAGCTATGCCATCAGATACTTCTACAGTGACATTATAATCTCCGATAGCAGTAGGCATCCAAGTAATTAGTCCGGTTGAAGAATTGATAATCATTCCGCTGGGTTTAGTAGTAGCCAGAGAATAGGTTCGGGTATCACCATCAGCATCAGTAGCATTTACATCATAGCTATATGGTTCGTCTTTAGTTGCAGAAGTAACTGGAGTAGAAGTTATAACTGGGGGATAATTTGATGGTAAGATCTGGAAGTATAAGGTGTTAGATATGTCACTCAAAAGTGCACTGTTACTGTTATAAGATTGCATATTCCAACGATACTTCTTCCCTGCTTCTAATACCCCATTGGGTACGGTAATAGAGTCACCGTATATCTTTTGGGGATTATAGATAACGTAGCTTAGGCCATAGGGGTATTCACTAATGGCTAGGGCATAGTAGTCTGCATCAGATACGGTCTGCCATTGGAGGGTCGGGGTCAGGGTATCGATAGTCGGACCCGGGGCAGAAGTAGTACCCGGAGAAAGAGGGGTGGGTGGATCTGGTGGAATAGTGGATGATCCAGTAACATTAATTATCACATTTGCTTCTCCTTCCACTTTATGTTTATCTCCATCTATATAAAAATACTCAGTGCGTGCCTTTATTGTGTATGTACCGAATGTGTTGTTATCAGCAGTAAAAAGGCCGTTCCCATCGATTGAGCCTCCTCCACTTACCTCCCAGTTCCATTTTGAGGAAGGATCCGTTGATAACACTTGATTGCCATCGAATGTAGTCAGGCTAGCGGAAAATTGAACACTTTCACCCGCGTTTATTACCACCTCAGCCGGGTTTACTTTAACTAAAGGATGTAGAATGCCGCCAATAAGACGATAGTGTATATAACCTCCTTGATTTAATACAATATGCCCTACAGTATCTACTGCTAATTTACTTGTTGTAATAAATCTAATCCAGTTCCCTATTCCATACTTTCTCATCCATTTCCATAGACTTCTGACCCCATCTTGAATAGACGTAACTTTAATCAGTTCATCTCCCAGTTTGTTAACGGACTCAGAGAATGCAGTAGATACAATCCCTATTCCGCATTTTTTAATAAAATCATTTTCCATTGCTTCTCGTGAGGGATAAGGCCAATCCAAGTTTTTGCCGACTACACGCACGAGATAATCGCGTAAGGCCATAGGCCAACCATCCCGCACTGAAAAATAAATGTCAGCGGTTCCTCCCGTACCCCAGAACGTGAATTGAAGTTTCTTATTTTCCTTAGGGCCAAGAAAGCCTTTATTTTCCCCCCAGTCTCCGAATGACGGATCTGTTAGTGACTTGACCGATTTGAATCCACGTCTGCCAACTACTTCAATTTGGTACCAAGCTCCTGCACTTATTATCCCCCAATGAGGCGATTCGAGAAGTACATCAATGCATATATCACCGTCTGTAGTTATCAAAGGTTCTGAGTCATGAGGAATTATTACAGGTTCTCCATAGGTGAACTCAATGCGAGATAATGCATAAGTGCTTAGATGATGAAGTTCAATGGAAATATTGTGTCCATCTGAGGCAAGAACACCCCCAAGGGAATCGATTGAATCTGGACTATCTGATGATGATGCTAAAACCCACCCTTCATCTGTCCATTCAAGAATGGCCACGGAGTTTGGATCTGTACCTGGAGGAATATCAAACATGAGCTCCACATTCAACGGCCCTTCCGATGATTCCTTATCCATCTTTTGTCCTTGAGAAATACTTTCTTGTACTAAAGAAATGCTATAAACTGAGAGTAATTTTATAAGGCCTTCCCCAAGTTGTTGTAGGGAATAATTCTCTGCCACTACTAGCTTTGCCTTGCCAACAGTCGATACAGGTGAGATGGAAACCTTTAGCCCTGTACCAGTATCAAATTCTGTACCATCCTGTGCATTAAAAGTTTGTTCTTTAACTGTCTCAGTGGGCTGAAGAACTTTAATGATTACAGATGAAGTATCTACAGCACCTTTATTGTCGCTAATAGTTAATATAACAGTGTAGCTTCCTGCGGAATCAAAGCCGTGTTGGACAGTTTCTCCTTCTCCTGTTTTGCCATCTCCAAAATCCCATTCATAACTCACTATTTCATTCCACTGAGCGGCAGATGATTCAGAAGCATCAAAGGTAACTTCTAGCGGAGCTTCACCAGAGGTAGAGCTTATAGTAATAACTGCATTCAGTGTATCTTGAGAAATTCCAGGAGTAGTTATACCTCCACATCCAGGAAAAATGATAAGAAACACAAGAATTAAAATTAAAATATATAATTTTAATGATTTAATAAAGTTCATAAGAATACCTCCAAAATAACCATTTATTATTAAATTATTAGAACATTGTTTAAATTTAATATCTCGCTCTTATCTCTTATATTAATTAAGGACAGAATAAAAACTACAATTCTTTTTTTTAAAAGTTGATATTCATGTGATTAAGTTAATTTAGACACATAACTTTACTTCCTATCCTTTCGAATAGTTTACCTTTATCAGTTTTTAGTAAATTTTTACATAAATAAAAAGGACAGAATAAGATAATAATACTATTACTTTCTTACTCTGTCCTTTTACCTGAAAGATTCTTCCTAAAGAATTAGGAAATAGTTCTTTTAGTAAACTCTGTATGGGTTTTCCTAAAGATTAGGAGTTGCCCCTTCGGTGCTTTTTTGTATAAAGCTCTCCAGAGTTCTGTCCGGTAACGGTCCTTTTGCCTGAAAGTTTGGATACTTTTGGTATCTTACCTCTTCGGCTCCTTTTCTCTTTTTGATAAAAGAAAAGATCTCTCCTGTTACCTTCATACAGGTTACTATATAAAGTTTTATTCAAAGTTACAAAATATGAAATTATTGTCTAATAATTCATTATATTTTAAATTATGTGAAATATCTTCTTTATTATATATTCGACATAACTTTTAAAAATCCTTCTTTTAGAATAAAAAATATTGAAATATTTTTCAGTTTTTAGTTTATGGTTTATGGTTTATAGTAGGACAGGCGTCTCGCCTGTCTATTTGGGAAATAATTACTAAAAATTTATTTAATCCCCAGATGGAAAAAGCTGTGTCTATTATATCAAAAGGATGGAAACCTCCGGGCCAGGTGCCATTTGTGCGTTGATTTAATAAAAACCATTGCACAGCTCTTTCAGCTGATAGCCCATATTCTTCTGTTAAATCCGGATATTTAGATAGAGATGAAAAAGCAAATAATGCCAGTCCTGTTTTCGAAGCATCTTTACGTCCAAATGAACCATTTTTATTTTGCTGGTTTTTCAGATATTTCAATCCTTTTATAATTGTCTCCCGGTATTGGCCTGTTTGGGCTAAAGCAAATATCACCGGTGAAGTAGTCCATAAGGGTTCAAATTGCTTTAAATTTGGGAGATTTGTCTTCCAGGAACCATCATCTCTCTGGTCATTTACCAGCCACTGAGAGGCTGATTTAATAATAATAGGATCGGCGGCTTGGTAATCACAGCAAAAAAGAAGATATAGTGCCCAGGAAGTATCCCAGCAATCATCATTCCAGCTCCCGTTAATATTTTGATTTTTTATTAGCCAGTTAATCCCCTTTTCTACTGCTCTTCCTTCATTACCTGTGCTAATTAAACCGTATAAGGCAGCAGTTGTGGATTCTACTTTATTCCAGGAAAAAGAAGAAGTATCTTCCCAATATCCTTCATTATGTTGATGAGCCAGAAGAAAGGATAAGGCTTTTTTTATATCAGGAAGAGGGAAAGGTGGAGGTTTATCTCCCTTTTTGTAGATGTTGTCAAAGGTCTTTAAACCAAAAAGACCTGTTGCTACCACACTTGAATGCTTATCTTGAGTTACTATTGGCCAGCTTCCATCTGGGCGCTGTTGGTTAGCAAGCCATTGAGCCGCTATAGATATTTTATTTAATATAATTTCCTTATTTATTTCTTCCTCATTATTGGCAGCAAATAGAACAAACGAAGAATTAATTAATCCTAATATTATAGTTATTATCATAAATGATAAAATTAATTTATATCTACATATTTGCATTTTTAAAAATTTCCGATTCTTGTTTATTTGACATTCATTCTATTATATCATCTATTTTAAACTCAAGCGTACGAATATAGTATCGAGTATATAGTATTGAGTATCGAGTTAAGAAAGCGAAAGAAAAGATAGAAAAAGTAGCATTCTTCTTTCTATCTAACTACCCCACTAAAGTTTACACTAACTTTCTAAATCGTATTGCGTATCGAGTATCATGTGAAGAAATAGAATTAGAGAAAAAAGGAGATAGGAAAATAAAAACAATAAATATTCTTTTCTTTT
>JAHIPN010000234.1 GCA_018894595.1 bacterium | reverse complement strand
TCTTCAAAACAGTTCATCGGTGGCTTCACTAGACCTGCTCCTACCTGACCAATACCCGGGTTCTTATGGGCGATTCCGGTATTAATGCTGGGCAATATACCGGTTTCAACTACTTTCCGAATATCAATTCCGGTAGGTGTCCCTCTAAAATCCAAAGCAGGAATCTTGTATATATTATTCTCTGCAGCGGTTATCTCATACATCTTAAGGGTAAAGTTTACTGCATCCTTGGCAGTCCCTCCCACAAATTGAACGATAGCAGGTGCTGCGGCCATGGCAAACCCGCCGATTCCTGCGGTCTCTGCTATAACGCTATCACCGATATCAGGATTTGCATCTTCTGGCGTATAACCAGGGAATAAAAGTCCATCTACTATTCCAGCCGGTCCGGTAAACCATCTATCGCCGAGCCCGCTAACCATTATCCCGAACTCCGTACCATTCCTGGCCATAGTTGTAACAATTGTACTAAATTCCACTCCTTTTGCAGCATCGAGTGTACATTTACATGCAGGCATAGTAAGGTTTAAGAAAAAATGATCATTGCTGTCTATAAATTTTAATACTTCAATTTTTTCTTTTTCACTGAATTTTGTCTGAATAATATAAGGAGCCAGTTCTCTAATCAAAAGCGAGGTCCCTGCCCTGTTCCGATTATGCCCCTCATCACCCATCTGAAGTGCCTGGGTTATCATAGTTTTCAAGTCTATCGGACCATGTAATTTAAGTGCTTGTTTTAATAGAGGGGCAAGCAGATTCTCCATCCACTTTAGTCTTTTAATCACTTCATCACTATAGGCACCATAGCGGAGAACTTTGCCCAGACCTTCATTTAAGGTGCAATAAGAATAATTGCCATAGGTCTTATTCTGAAGAATCCACACCGGCATCGAAGCACTGACTACTCCAGCCATCGGCCCGACCGTATTATGATGATGACAGGGGTCATAAGATATTTCTCCTGAAGCAGCAAGTTCAGTAGCTTCTTTTTCATCGACTGCAAGACCTTCATAGATTAAAGCCCCGATGACTGCACCTTTTAAGGGACCGGACATTTTTCCCCATTTAATAGGTGGACCGGCATGAAGTATCGTTTTTTTGGTCATTCCGGGAATAACTTCTTCTGCTATCCCAATATCTAAAAGTGTGGGTTGTCCGTTCAAGATTATTTCCATTACTTTCTTATTGGCTGCTTCTATTCTTTCTTGAACCATGAATATTTCCTCCTTTTATTTTAGCTTATCTAACCAAGAAAGCATTTTTTTATTTCCTCCGGCCGGGGGCTCCCAGTCCACCTGAACGGTCTTGACATTTTGTTTCTTTAAATTTTCATTAAAAGATTGAAGTCCCATATTTATTATCTTTAATTCCTCCTGGAATAACTCATTAATCTTGGTCATGGGCTTTTCCTCCTTGATAAAACGATTGCAGCCGCAAATCTTACTGCCTGAGCATTACTGGGCATAACAATTACCCCTTCTTTTTTAAGTTTCTTCTCTTGCTCAATAAGATTCTGAGGGTCTTTCTCTGTCCCACAGACAGAACTTATCATACAGATATGCCTTCCATCTTTCGCAGCAATTTCACCTACTTTTCGAATATAAGGAATCATCTCTCCTGCCGGATCAGGATTACTGCCAAATCCCAGGACAAAATCCATTAATATAATCGCTGTCTCTTTATCTTTTGCTTCTGATAAAATTCTTTCCTGACGTACATAAGGATCTATCATCGGATGCGGTTTGCCCCGGGTAAATTCATCATCACCAAGATCAATTAAACTATGCTTATAACTTTTATTGATATCAGAAAGCTTCCCCTCAGGTTTTAGTGGAATATTCGAATATATATCACCGATTAAATCGGAAAGAATTATCATCGCTTCATCACAAAGTGTCCCGCCAGTATAAAGACCCCTGATATATCTTTGCGTTTCCTTTAATTTTTTGGTTTCTCCTTTAATAATCTTATCAATGCCGATTACGGTAAAACCGCTAAAATCTTCGATGGGTATTCCTTTTGCTGTCGCTGCCGCCTTATGAGCAGTATCTTCAAGACTTAAGCCTGGGATAGACCCATATTCTCTGATCACCTCTGGGTCGCCTCCTACAAAATAAACCACTGAAGGCTTTTTTCCTTCTTTCAATACAGAAAGTACTTTTCTCGCCACTTCTTTATCCGGGGGTTTAGAAATTAAAACTATAACTTCAGTAAGGGGGTCATTTTGTAATGCTTTTAACCCTTCAATCATCATTATACCACCAACTTCGGCTTTAAGATCCCTGCCCCCCGTGCCAATAGCCTGTGAAATACCACTCCCCAATTTATCGATCATCACAGTTACTTCCTGTATACCAGTCCCTGATGCCCCCACTATACCAATAGGACCTTTCCTGATAACATTGGCGAAAGCTAAAGCCACATGGTTAATAATTGCTGTTCCACAGTCAGGGCCCATCATAAGAAGCCCTCTTTGTTTAGCCAGCTTCTTTAAATCTATCTCCTCTTCTAAAGTAACATTGTCACTGAAAAGCATAACATGTTTATCATTTAATAAAGCATTTTTTGCTTCTCTTGCTGCATATTTCCCGGGGAGAGAAATCAGAACCAGATTGGCATCAGGCATATATTTGAGGGCGGATTCAAATGTTGAGGGTTGGTAATCTTCTGATTCTGCTTTCTTCTTGCTTAACAGTTCATCAACGAAAGCAAAAGCTTTTTTGGCAATATTATCATCTATAGAATCTAAAGAAATAAAAAAATCATTGGGCGTTATTTTTTGTAATTCGGGGGTTAAAAGATTAAGATTACCTGCCAGCTCTTTATTAAGTTCGGTTCCCATACCTACAATAACTTCCTTCACTCCCTCAATTTTTTTTACCTCTCTGGTAATTATCATTAAAGTTACAGAATCATAATAGGTGTTTTCTCTAATAAGATATTTCAAAGCCATTTTTCCCCTCTCCCACTTATTTTAATATCTTTACCTTGGTCATCAATACTCCACCGAAAACAATTCCAGCAGCACAGTCACTGCCTGATGTCCCGCCAATATTGAGGAGGTAGATACATTTATCTTGAACGGAAGTGTTATGGATAACCGCCAGCATCAAATCCCTGATCGGTTCACTAAATCTTGCCTTCATTCCATTTCTAAGCATTATTTCACTGATG
>JAHIPN010000233.1 GCA_018894595.1 bacterium | reverse complement strand
AATTCTTTTCATCGATAGAAGTAACCCAATTAAGGATATATACCATGAAACGAGTGCAGGCATCAGAAATTTAAGTAGGACATTAGATATCGGAAGAAGCATAATAAAAAGAGCTGTTAAAATATGACAAACGAAACGTCCATATGTCTTTTTTCCCCTTGTTTTTTGTCTTTTTATCTTCCTGATAGGGAAGACAGCAAGATTTTTTGTTTTGAAAAAGAATAAAAATAGAGCATTATAAAAATAAAATTTAAAGGAAAAAATAGAATTTTGGGAAATAATATCATTGATATAAGCCATATAAAAGATGCCAAGAAGGCTCTTAAACCCTTTATAAAGAAAACAACCTTGAAATATTCTCATTTTTTAAGTTCACTTTATTTAAAATTAGAAAATACCCAATTAAGCCATTCTTTCAAGATTAGAGGTGCATTTAATAAAATATTAAAATTAACTTTTAAAGAAAAACAAAAAGGAATTATAACTTGTTCTTCCGGAAATCATGGTCTTGCTACAGCGATAGCGGCTAAAAAATTGGATATAGCTGCAAAAATTGTAATTCCTGAAACAACACCTAGGAAAAAAGTAGATAAGATTAAAAAATATAATGTAGATTTATTATTATATGGAGATTACGATGAAGCTGAACAAAAAGCATTGGAATTAGCACGCCAAGAGGGAAAAACATACATCTCTCCCTATAATGACTTTGATATTATTGCAGGACAGGGTACGATTGGATTAGAAATTTTAGAAGAATTTCCAGAAGTCGAAAAAGTGTTAGTTCCGATAGGAGGCGGAGGCCTAGTTGCTGGTATTGCTATTGCAATTAAAAACAAGAATCGAGCCATAGAGGTTATTGGAGCCCAATCAGAAGCTTCTCCAGTTATGTATGAATCCTTAAAAGCAAATAGAATTCTCAGATCAGAAGAACTAAGAATTAAAGAGTCTATTGCTGATGGACTTAGTGGAGGAATCGAAGAGAATTCAATTACCTTTACTATAACTCAAAAAAATGTGGATGAAGTTATTTTAGTAAAAGAAGAAACCATAAAGGAAGCAATAAGATTACTTTGGGAAAAAGATAATCAGATTGTTGAAGGGGCGGGAGCAGTAGGCCCAGCGGTAGTGATAGAGAATAAGGAACAATTTAAAAATAAAAAAACGGTTATTATTAGTGGAGGAAATATCAATGATGAACTATTTAATAAAATAACTAAGGTTTCTGAATAGAGATAGCGGAAAATCATAAAAAAATCAAAGCAGTTTAAACAAGAGATAAGTAAGTGCAGATTTGAAATATTTTAAAAAGGAGGAATTTATAAATAAGTAAAATAATAATCTTAAATGAGGAAACCATAAAAGAGTTGCTTGGTATTAAAAATGTAATAAAAGTGGCGAGTAAGACATGGGGTCAAATCTTTACAGGCTGACCGGGAATTTATAGTATTTTAATATGATATAAATCATATTCTATTAAAATTAACCGGGTAGGTTACTTATTCGATATTAAAATTGCTTATCTATGTGAAATAGCTTAACCAAAAGCCATCATCTTATGCATTTTCTTCAAGTTCCAACCAATACACATCAATCTGAATTCACCCTTTACCTTCTTAAGCGATCTTAGGAAAAAATGCCGGTAACCCAGATTGTATTTCAGATGCCCAAATACCGGTTCGGTGGTCCAGAGCCGCTGGAGGTACTTCTTACGTCCTACCTCGGTCTGTAGCCTGTTTCGCATTTGTAGAAGTAATTCTCTCCGGTCTTCCAGGGTTAATGGTACGATATTTCTGTTTGGTACATAATGATCTCTTTTTACAAGTAAGACAATCTTCACCCTTATATATTTTCGTCTGAAATTTTCGGTAACCGTAATCCTTCCTGCGGATATGGTGTAACTTCACTTTCTTGCCTTCAGGACAAAGAAAGAGGTCCTGGCCTTTGTCATAGGGAAAACGATCCCGATGATAGGATCCTTTTCCCTTTAAATCTTTCCTTAAGTTTTGATCAGGGATGTATCCGATCTTATTGTTCTTGGCCAGATATTCATAATTATCATAACTGGAATAGCCGGCATCAGCAGCCACTTCTTCTACGGGATGGGCTAAATTGGCATCACTGGTTTCTACCATTAATTCCAAGGTCTTGCGGTCAGAGGCCTCGGTGATGACCTCACTTGACAGCATAATCTGTTCTTTGCTTAGGGAGGACTGACAGTTATAACTGGTATCGATACGATAATGGCCATCTTTCATGAATCTGGCTTCCGGATCGGTGAGATTGATCTTTTCTTTTTCGTTTTTGAATTGCTCCATCACCTTTTTAATCTTGGCCTTGAGCTTTTCTTGGGTATTTATTTCTTCCGGAAGTTCATCTCCGCGTTTATCCTGGTATCGGTGGCCTCTGCTTCTTCTAGGATCTGCTTTATTCTATCATCGATCCTTTTTAACCACTTTTGATATTCCTCTTTGGTTTTGGTCCGGCGATTGGCGGCATGAGCCTTGATCTTGGTGCCATCGATATTCATCTGCCCTACCGAGATTAAGCCTAATTCTTTACACATACGGAGGATATCGATAAAGTATTTGGATAATTCCTCAATATTATTTTTTCGGAAATCATTGATGGTCCTGAAATCAGGTTGGTACATTTGAGCTAGATAGATATAGGCGGTATCGGTCTCACATTTAGATGAGATCTTTCGCCCGCTCCTTTCTCCTATGGCATAACCGTAGAAGAGTAGCTTTATCAATATCTTGGGATGATAGGTGTTCTGTCCTAATTGTGGATACTTATCTTCGATGTTTCTGGTATCGAGCTGTTCTACGATATTATCTATCATTCTTGATAAATGATTTTGGGGGACATAATCATCAATGGATTTAGGGAATAACATGAATTGATTTTTTCGGTAAGGCTTAAATTTAGGCATTTTCGAACCTCCTTTACTTAAGTTCTATTATATCAAAAATGCCTTCTTAATTCTTGTTTTTTATTGTATAATGGAGTTATTCTCGGTCAGCCTGTAAAGATTTGACCCCATTTTCTTAATATTTTTGAATACTCTTACCGTGGGTAAGCTCTCTCGCCTGTCTACTCTAATATACTAAATTTAAATGAAAAGAGAAAATTTACATTAACCACTATAAATAAGAACAAGGAGGAATATT
>JAHIPN010000232.1 GCA_018894595.1 bacterium | reverse complement strand
TCACCGATTGAAGAGGTGACAAAGGACAGTCCCCTGTCACCTCTTGATTATACCTCTATAATAGATTATATTAAAGTTAAATATATCAGCAAGGAGATTAATATGTCCCTGGATAGCATTACTTTGGAAGCAATGAGAAAAGAGCTTCTGGATAAATTTAAAGAGGGAAAGATAGTAAGCCTGATTCAGACTAGGAAATATAAAATTATTATTGAGGTAAAACCTGTTAAGTTTGTAGCCTCAACCTTTTATATCCATATTTCCCTTGACCCCTCGCTTCCCGAAATTTACTTTACCGAATTCGAAAACAGACAGAAGACTATCAGTTCTCCTTTTTTAAATCTTCTGCAAAATCAATTAAAGGGAGGAAAAATATTAGATATCGAACACCCCAATTTTGACCGTATTTTACATTTCATTATCAAACCCTACCAAAAGTTCGGCAAAGTGCAAAATAAAATATTGGTAGTGGAATTTATGGGTAAACACGGTAATATGATTCTTCTTAAAGAAGATAAAACCATAGAAACCAGTATAAAATTAATAGATTCCAATATCAGCAGATACCGGGAAATTATGCCCGGGAAGCTCTACATTCCCCCTCCTTCACAAAATAAAATAGACCCTCTAAACATTAACCGTGAAGGCTTCTTTAATATTTTAAATTCCCTATCCGCAGAGAATAAAGATTTAACCCTCCGGAAGCTGATACAGGACAGTTTTACAGGCCTAAGCCCTCAGAGCGCAAAAGAGGTGGTTCTCCAGGCCAACTTATCCCCGGAAAAGTATGTATCCGAGATGTCCGGGGCAGATTGGGAAATGCTCTGGACTTCTTTTAATAGAATTATAACAGATATTAAAAATCATAATTTTCAGACGTCCCTCTTTTTATATCCCCTATCTAAAAAGATAAAAGCCTGGTCTATAATCGATTCAGTTCAGTTTCCCAAATACCATAGGCAAACCTTTAATGATGCGAATTCGTGCCTGGAATCCTTATTTACCGAGCTGGAAAAGGAACGGGAAATTCTGTCTATGCAAAATAAAACAGGCCAGATAATTAAAAAAAATATGGTAAAGATAAATAATAAGGTAAGCGATTGCCAGAAAAAACTGGAAGAAGTTAAAAATTGCGAACAATATAAGATAAGCGGTGAACTGATAAAAGCAAATCTTTCCGGCATTAAAAGAGGAGACAGGGAAATTACTGCCATCAACTATTATTCTCCCCGGCAGGAAGATATAACCATCCCGCTAAACGATAAATTAACCCCTTTAGAGAATGCCCGGTTATATTTTAAAAAATACCGAAAAACAAAAGATAGTTTCCAGATAATTTTCGAACAATTAAAAAACCATAAGCTAAAGCTTGCTCAGCTGACCGAGCTTCAGAAATTATATGAACAGGAAAGTAATTCTCTTCCCAATCTGCTCAAAATTTATGATAACTTAATCAAATTGGGATGGGCAAAGAAGACCGCTGCTCCTCTTAAAAGGCCCAAACAAGAAAAGAACAGACTGGTGCCGGCTAAATATATCTCTAAAGATGGATGGGAAATCTACCTGGGGAAGAATAATCTGCAAAATGATTTTTTAACCTTTAAATTGGCTTCCGGCAATGATACCTGGCTTCATGCAAAAAACATCCAGGGGTCTCATATTATCATTAAAAATAAAGGCATTAAGCAATCTCTTCCGCTTGACACCTTAATTCAGGCAGCAAATTTAGCCGCTTATTTTAGTAAAGCCAAAAAAGATAATAAAGTATTGGTCGATTATACTCTTAAAAAACACGTAAAAAAACCTAAAAATGCCAAACCGGGGATGGTTATCTATTCTCATGAAAAAGGTCTTTGGATAAAAGTAGATCCGGAAGAGGTCAGGAGAATGGAGAAAGTTTCTCAAAAATAGTTCTAATATTCTATTTTTCTTCCCCTTCCAGGCAATCAATTAGTTCCTGCATATCCTGGGGAAGAGGGACAGAAAACTCCATATATTTTTTAGATGCGGGGTGCACAAAACCTAAAATATGAGAATGCAAAGCCTGCCTGTTGATATTCAATCCCTGCCTTCTGTGGCCGTATAGCTGATCACCAACGATAGGATTGCCGATAAAAGCCAGATGTACTCTTATCTGATGAGTCCTGCCCGTACGAAGAGTTGCTTCGACTAGGGTATAACCGGAAAATCTTTTTAACACCTTGAAGTGAGTTATTGCTTCCCTGCTTTTTCCTTCGGTAACTGCCATTTTTTTCCTGTTTTTCAGATTCCGGCCGATCGGTGCATCGATAATTCCGGAATCATCTTTCAGGTTACCGTGGACTAAGGCGAGATATTTTTTGGTTACCTGATGGTCCTTTATCTGCCTTGATAAGTCAAGATGGGCAAAATCATTTTTTGCTACTACCATCAGACCGGAAGTATTTTTATCCAGGCGGTGTACAATTCCCGGCCTGATCACTCCGCCTATCCCGGACAAGGAATCCTGGCAATGGTAAAGCAGGGCATTCACCAGGGTGCCGGAACGAATTTTCCCTGCAGGGTGGGCAATCATATCGGCAGGTTTATTAACCACCACTAAGTATTCATCTTCGTAGATTATATCTAAGGGAACGGCCTCTGCCTTAATCTTTAATTCTTCATTTTCGGGAAAAGCTAAATCTATCACATCCCCATTTTTCAAGATATAACTTGGTTTAACCGGGTTGTTATTTACTCTGATTTTACCCTGGGTGATTAAATTCCGAATCTGGGATCTGGAGGGGTATATTTCTTGCTGGGTTAAATAGAGGTCGATTCTGATCTTCTCTTCGCCTGTGAATATTAAACTTCTTTCTTTTTCTATCATCTGCCAGGGAACAGTCCTTTGACAAGTTTTTTATCTTCTTTACATTTGAATTTGGTTTATGGTTTTGTAGGGGCACAATAAATTGTGCCCTGCTTTTTTATGGTCTTTTGGTTATCGTGGGTACGATGCATCGTGCCCCTACATATTACAAATCACGCATTATTTGTTACTGTTTTTCTATTCGCTATCCGCTCTACGCTAGTTATGCTTTTATGCTTTTCTTCTTCAAAATATTCATAAACACCAGGGAAACCAACACGACCACCAGTAAAATAGTCTGAGTAATAGTTAATAAATTAAATACTTTGTAATTATTTTCGTAAAATCTGAAAAACTCTATGGTAAAGCGGGAAATTGAATATAATATTAAA
The DNA here is from genome assembly GCA_018894595.1 of bacterium. The sequence goes on along the minus strand of JAHIPN010000232.1, from coordinate 914 downwards.
AAATTTAAGAATAGAAATCCATCATACTTCTTATATTTTTTCATCCAAAGAAGTATGAAAAATATCAAAAAACCATATAGCGAAGAATAAAGTTGTGTAGGAATTACCGGTAGTGTACAGGAACTGCCGGAGGCGATTAATCCATCTTTTAATTGCTGTAAATATACCGGGGGCATATTTAAAGAAGGAAATTTAATGCCGTAATTTTCAGATACTATACCAAAGCAACAGCCATTTAAAAAACAGCCTATCCTTCCAATCCCTAGTCCGATAGCTACCGACAGAGCAGCAATATCAGTATATTTCCAGAATGAAAGCTTATTTCGTGAAACATACCAGGCACCAAGGATAAAAGCTAAAATAAAAGCCCCTAAAAAAGCCAGTCCACCTTGCCTGAAATATAATATTTTAATAGGATTTTTTAAATAATAGTCAAGATAAAATACCACATAACCTAATCTTCCCCCTATTAAAGCACCCAAAATAACATATAAACTTATATCTAAAATTCTCTCCGGGTTTTCTCCAATCCCTTTTGCTTCTTTCATAGCCAAAAAGATGCCTATAATAAAAGCTAAAGCAATCATCACCCCATAAGAATAGATAGGAAACGAACCAATGGTAAATAAAATTCTATACATTAAAATTTACTCCTTATCTTTTTCTTTGTATTTTTTCCCTTCTTTCCATTTTTTCCATTTTTCCCCTTCTCCCTCTTCTTCCCATTCTCCCTCTTCTTCTTTTTCCGGGGCACGGAACAAAACATGAATCAATAATACTAACATTCCGCACACTATCGCGGAATCGGCAAAATTAAAAATCGGCCAGATTCTAAAATCTATAAAATCTATTACCCTTCCATCAATTCTCACCCGATCAATAAGATTGCCTACTGCACCGCCCAGGACAAGCGT
>JAHIPN010000231.1 GCA_018894595.1 bacterium | reverse complement strand
AATATCTACTCAATGCCTTACTTGTAGCTCTGGTCTCTATAGGTTACAGTTTCCTGAAGAACAAATTAGGAGAAGACAGAGCAAGTAGCATTAAAGAAGCTATCCTTTCTGCCATGCTCTGGGCAGAAGAAGAGCTGGGGATTGGAAATGGTAACCAGAAATGGGAGATAGCCTGGAAGAAGTTAATAGAGATATTAGCTGACAATAATATCAGTTTAAGAAAGAGTGAGGAGAAGGCAGTGAAGATGATGATGAAGGCCAATGTGGGAAAGATTAATCAGCAGACTTATGATGTGCTGTTGAAGAAAAAATTAATAAAGGATAAAACGATTATCCAACAGTCATTGTTGACTAAATAACCTCCCGTGATGAGGATTTTGTAGAGACACGGCGTGCCGTGTCTTCTTTTTCACCACGGCACGCCGTGGTGCTACATCTCGCAACTTGCAACTCGCACCTTGCAACCTGTATTTCTAATTGGTGAATCGGTGAATTGGTCAATCAACTAACGACTGAAAGGAGTTAGTTCCATGCAAATGCTAAATGAAACCAATAATATAGTTATCGCTCCATACTTCAACCTATCCGAATTTGTCTGCCCCTGCTGTAATCTGGTTATGTTACATCCCAAGCTGCTGGTTAAACTGGTAGAATTAAGGAATATTTTAGAAAGACCGGTTTATATTACCTCCGGATACCGCTGTTCGGGATATAACCGTAAAGTCGGAGGGGTAACAAACAGTTATCACTGTATCGGACTGGCGGCAGATGTTAAAGTAGACGATACTAATTTAATTGAACTTTTAGAGGTATGTGAGAATATAGATTTTAACGGCATCGGGTTTTACGAGAAGAAGGGCTTCCTGCATCTGGATGTACGGCCTACCAGACGTAGCAGATGGAGGGAATAAGAAAAGTAACCCAAAGGTGCCTGGCACCTTTGGGTTACTTTTTAAGAAAGGAGTGAAATAATGGATGTCAAAACATTGTCTGAAGTGATCGCTAACCAAGGGTTCCCTATCGCCTTATCGATACTCTTAATCTTTCGCATTGATAAATTTATGCAGGAGATTGTGACAGCCCAGAAAGAAGGATATCGGCAGGTTTTGGAGAATACCAAGGAGATACACAGTACCATCACCAATTTAAACCAGCAAAACCGGGAATACTATTCCCTGCGCTTCTCGGAAGTTCAGAAAGAACTCTCGGGAATAAAAGTAGAGTTGGGCGCGCCCCGTTAAAGCATAAAAGGGGATAAGCTACTTTTTAAATCAAAAAAGTTGCCCGTCCCCATTTTCACCTGGGATTGCCGCGTCGCGATAAATCAGGTCTCGCAATGACAGAAAGAGATAAGACGGGTCGGATAAATCCGACCCCTACATTTTAGAAATAGACAGCGGACTTGTTCCCCGTTTTCACGAGAACAGGCTCTGTGAAAACGGGGAACGCCTGTCCTACGAACTTATAAAAAAGGTAAGCTTATCTTTTTTAATTATTAATCATTTATAGTTTTTAAAACTTGTTTAACAATCTTCGGATGTAATATTTTGCTTGTATGAAAGGGTACAATTATTCTTCTATCCTCTTTTCTGTATATCCTGTGACTACCTTTACTTCAACCATCTTAAACCCGGCTTTAAGCAACCTTTTTTCTGCTTCCTGAGCTTTTAATCTTGGTAGTTTAGCCAACTCGCACCTCTAAAGATGTAGTTAATATTTCTTTACTTAAAAAAGCTTTTATTTCCTCTTTTGACAACGTCTCTAAATATAGTTCGATAGCTTCTTTTATATTGCTTAAAACTTCTTCTAAAGAACCGCCTTGTGTTTGACAACCTTCTAATTCGGGACAGCAAGCATAATAACCATGTTCATCCTTCTCAATGGTTACATTGACCTTATATGGTCCACTCATTTTTTTTACCTCCTTTTAATCTGTAAATGTATAATAATAAAGAATTATTTATATTAATGAATATGTATCGCTTGTTTTATAATATCAAATTTTTAAAAATATACAAGGAATTACAAAGAGAAAATTAGTTAAAACACAAGATGTAAGATGGAAAAACAAGTTGCAGGATAAAAGTTTCTTAGAATATTTTCGAGATTGATTATTTTAATTAAATATTTTATAATAATAAAAAGTGTTGAATAAAAATAGATAATTTATTTAAAATATTAGCTGGGTATCTTAAAAAGGAGGATAAATTAATGCAAATATTTAAAGAAAAATATATTGTAAATGAAAAAGGAGAAAAGACAGCCGCTATTCTTCCTATTAAAAAATATGAAGAACTTGTAGAAAATCTTCATGATCTTGCTATGGTCGCTGAACGTCGAGATGAACCAACAATAACTTTTGATAAATTAAAAGAAAGATTAAGAAAAAATGGACTCTTATAATATTCAGTGGAAAAAATCTGCAGAGAAAGATTTACTAATTAAAAGTGTTGAATCTCTCATAAAAAATCCTTTTCCAAAACAATGCCTTAAACTACATGGAACAAACAAGTTATATAGAATTAGAATTGGAGACTACCGAGTAATTTATCAAATAGATAATACCGAGAATGCTTTAACTATTTTTTATGTTCGTCATCGAAAAGATGTTTATCGAAAAAGAAAGTAGTTTATTTACTTTCACCCTTAATATTTAACATTGCAAGTTAAATATGCAGGGTGGGCTATTAGATAGTATTAGACAGGCGGGACGCCTGTCCTGCGGATATTTATAAGACGGGTTCGATGAATAGTCCTCCCCACTCAAGGGCGAGGGGAGAGGGGAAAGAAGATCTGGACAGTAAAAGGTCTGTCCTACGGTTTATGTGGATTTATCTGCAAAAACTTCATCGAAAAATATATCCTTACTCAATATTTTTTGCCATTCTCTATGTCGTTTTACACTTTCAATTCTTCTGCTTTTTGGAATAGTTATAAATCTAATAGCTTCTACTGGTCCCAATTCCTTTATAAGCACCTGCATCGCTTTTTTAATTGCTTTTTCTTCATCCATATATTTTACAGTTCTCATCTTAATCCCTCCTTCTCGCAAAAGATAACCGGATTGCAGCATGTACTCCAAATCTATCTAAAATAGTTTTTATCTGAATACGTTCATATATATCAGGAATCGCCTTTATCTCTTTCGTATGGACTGGCGAAATCAGTAATTTGTATTTGCCTTTCTTCACATTTGCTAATATTAATACAGGGGACGGTTCTCTGTATCATTTATCATTTGATATTTTATGGAAATATTTTGTAAATCTCGCCTCTCTTTTTCACTCTATAAAAGATAATCCTCTTATCCACTCCTATCTTACATCCTACTCTATAATTACCTACTCTTATCCGGTAATAATCCTTGTATCCGCGCATCTTTTTTATATCTAATGCATTAAAGATATTATCAAGATTAGGAACCTCCTCAAATACTAATCTCTCTATCTTTTTCCTATAGCGTAAAGGTATTCTTGTTAAATCATTTAAGAATGTCTTTTTGTAAAAGCAGATTATCATATCAATATTTTTTTAAGGTACTATAATATTTCTTTGCATCGTGTACGGATAATATTTCTTCATCTTCAATTTCTTCCATATACTTACCAAGTCCAAAACTTTCCAGGATTTCCTCTATTTTTTCAAATGTCTTTATATCTAGTAGAACTGCTTTTTTCTTATTATCATCTGTTACTATATATTCTTTTTTTATTTTTAGCATGTTTAGCATCCTCCTTCTATTCGCTATTTGGCATTGTTTTTATGAATACAGGGGACGGTTCTCTGTATCATTTATTATAGCATTATTTTTTATTATTTTATCAGTTTTTTAGTTAAAACAATCCTATCGGTAATCCCCCCGGAAAAGTTTTCTGTAAAGCAGTCACTTCAGTTTTTTGTACACCTGAGGATGAGAACCAATCATGGCAAGTATTAGGAGAGGCTTTTCAACTTTAAATATCAGAATCCAATCGCTTTTGATATGTATTGCCTCATATCCTTTCGATGTTCCAAGTAGAGGGTGCTTTTTATAAATAGGATCAACTGGTTTCTCTTCTTGTAATGTAGTAATGATATGCTTTAATATTTCAAAATCTAATTGCGAGTGTTTACCGCTTCTCCTATCCCTTTCAACATCTTTCTT
>JAHIPN010000230.1 GCA_018894595.1 bacterium | reverse complement strand
GAGATATAAAATTATAGAGTAATTTTTTAAAAAACAGCTATATAGCGTCATATTTTTATTTATAATTTTTTAGAATAACAAAAAAATACCATATAAAGACATATGTTAATTAAGAAGGTGTAAATGTATGAAGCGATTTATTATAGGAATTAGTGGAGCTAGCGGTTCAATTTATGGAATCAGACTCATTGAAGAGCTCATAAAAAGAGATTATAAAGTATATATAATAATTACTGAAATGGGAAGGTTAATAATAGAAAGAGAATTAAATATAAATTTATACACAGGTATAAAAGATAAAAAAGAGATTAAAAAAAATATATTTAAGTATTTAATAGAAAAGACAAAAATTATAGAGAGAGACTTAAGAGAAAAGATAGAGTATCTTCCTATTGAGCAAATGGATAGTCCTATAAGTAGTGGTTCCTTTATTACCGAAGGGATGGCTGTGGTGCCTTGTTCTATGTCAACTTTATCAGGAATTGCCCAAGCCAGATCCATTAACTTGTTGGAAAGAGCAGCGGATGTTACTTTGAAAGAAGGTCGTCCCTTGCTTCTAACACCAAGAGAAATGCCTTTAAATGCTCTACATCTAGAGAATATGTTAAAACTAAGAAGGATGGGAGTTATTATTGCACCGCCAATGCCCGCTTTTTATGGTAATCCTCAAAATATAAATGATTTAGTAAATTTTGTAGTTGGGAAAATTATGGATAGTTTAAAAATATCAAATAATTTATTTAAAAGGTGGAGCGAGTTAAATTAGGTATAAAAAGATTAGGTTATATTCTAAAAAAGATGTAAAGAACAAAAATTATCTTGATGAATAAAAACCATATTAATTAAAGATAAAGAGGATAAAATTATGGCGGATGCAATAATTAAGAGTGATTATTTGCTGTTAGAAGATGGGTTAAAGTCAAATTGGGGAGTAAGGATAGAAAATAATAGAATAGTCGAAGTCGCTCCCAATGAAAACATTAAAATAAAACACGGTGAGAAAATAATTAATTTTAAAAATAAAATTTTAGCACCGGGTTTTATCAACGGACATATGCATATGTATGGTGTTTTAGCTCATGGTATTAGTGTGGAAGCGTTTGTTAATGATTTTTCAAGCTTTTTAGAAGATTTCTGGTGGCCTTATGTAGAAAATCGCCTTAATCATCAATTAGTAAAGATAACTACCAGATGGGCTTGTGTAGAAATGATTAAAAGCGGGATTACTACTTTTATGGATGTTTTAGAAGGACCTAATACTATTCCAGGAGCATTGGATATTGAAGCTGAGGTTATTCAAAAAGCAGGCATGAGAGGGATTGTTTCCTTTGAAGCATGCCAAAGAGTGAATAAAGAAAATGGAGAATTAGGCCTAAAAGAGAATGTTGATTTCATTAGAAAAAATAATAAGCCAGATAATTTAGTCCAGGGGATGATGTCAGTACATGCTCTCTTTACTGCGGATAAAGAGTATTTGATTCAAGCAAAAAAAATAGCTGATGAATTAAGATGTGATATCCATATGCATCTATCAGAAAGCGTTTATGAGCCAAATTGGTCCTTAAAAAAATATGGTAAACGGCCAGTGGAAGTTTATAATGAATTAAATTTTTTAGGACCAAATGTACTTGCTTCTCAGGGTGTGCAATTAGAAGCTGATGAAATAAATATTTTAGATAAAAAAGGGGTAAGATTAGTTCATATGCCTTTATCTAATTGTGAGGTGGGGGGAGGAATAGCACCTATTCCTGCTATTTTAGCAAAAGGCATTAAAACAGGTTTAGGAACAGACGGTTATATCAATAACTTTTTTGAGGTTATGCGCGGAGCTTTTTTAATCCATAAGGCTTATCATCAAAATCCTATGATAATGCCCGCTAAAGACGTATATAAAATGGCAACTAATGGAGGAGCAAAAACTTTAGGAAGAGATGATGTAGGTCTTATTAAAGTTGGCTGTTTGGCAGATTTAATTGCTATTAATATAGATGTTCCTACCCCGATTAATTTAAAAAATATTTATGATCAACTTATTTTGTTTCGTAATCCAAACGATGTTACTGATGTAATGATAGATGGTAAATTTGTTTTAAAGAGTGGGGAGCTGTTAAATATTGATGAAGAAAAGGCTAAGGCAGAAATTAGAGCTGCTGCGGAAAAATTTTGGAAATTAAATTAAATTATAAAAATATTCAAACTAAAAAATCTATATTTCAATTAATAAATATATAATTAATTACAAGCGATAATTTATGGGGGTGCGATAGTTGGAGAAAAATAAAAATTTAAATAAGGCAGATATCTCTACAGAATTATGCGGGATAAAATTGCAAAGTCCCTTTATCTTATCTTCCGGTCCTCTTTCTTATGCCGCAGAAGGATTAATTAAGGCTCACCAAGCAGGGGCAGGGGCAGTAGTTACTAAAACAATAAGGTTAGAAGCAGCGGTAAATTCTGTTGGCCACATAAGTAAGATAAATAAAGATTCTTTAATTAATTGTGAAAAATGGGCTGATAGTGAAGCAAGTCTCTGGTTTAAAAGAGAGATTCCTATGGCCAAAGAAGCCGGAGCGGTAGTTATTGCCAGTG
>JAHIPN010000021.1 GCA_018894595.1 bacterium | reverse complement strand
TCGACATAAAAATACCTCCCATTAAAGATAAAAAATATTTTTTAAATGAATTTCTTTATCTGGCTGACAACCAACCTGCAATATTGGCTACAAATATTATCCCCGAATCTGCTTTGAATATGCCCCTGCAAAAAGGAATACCTTTTAATAGTTTTAAAGGATTTTTTAATTTACTAAGTAAGTATACCAATGAAGAAGTTTCTCATTCAATTACTAGATTTATTCCAAGTAAAGTTGATATGAGAATAAGCAAAATACTTAAAATCAAAGAAAATGAACCAATAATCAAACGAGAAGAGTTTTATTATGGGATATTTGATAAATTAATTTGCTGTTCCGAAATTACTTTTCATCCCAGTTTAGTAAACCTTACCATTGTTCGTAAATTAGATTAATAGTTATTTATTGATTGGGCTTTTTGTTGTTTTTAATAATGATAGTTTGTTTTTAAAAAATATAAAGATAAAAGATATAGTTTTGATATGCTGTGTAATGGTGAATTCAAGGGAGAGCCTCAGGAACTTGGCCTAATAGAGGGGGTAACATATTTGATTTGGAATGAGAAAATAAAGAAACAACTTCCCCAAGAAGTAATTGAGGCAGTTAATAAGGCTATAGAAAGGATTAAATCCGGAGAATACAGAGTACCAGGAGAAATGGATTAAGCAGTCCAGTAGTTACTCTAATGGGGCCCTTAGTGGGCCCCATTAGAGCGTCTGCAGTTTACTAAAGTGAGGGATAAAAATAGATGAAATTTAAAGATAAGACAGTAATAATAACAGGTGCGGGCCGGGGGCTAGGGAAAAGACTGGCTGAACGTTTTGGAGAAGAAGGTGCAAATGTTGTTGTTGCTGCCAGAACTGAAGAGGATATTAAAAATGTTGCCGAAAATATTAATACCGGTAACGGAAAGGCAATCCCGGTGTCTGTTGATGTTTCCTGTGAAGAGGCGGTAAAAAAATTAATCAAAAAGACCGTTTCATCTTTTGGCAGAATAGATATTTTAATTAATAACGCGGCAATTCATAGAACTATTCCAATTCTGGAAGTAGATGTAGATATCTGGAGAAAGATTATAGATATAAATTTAACCGGAAGTTTTTTATGTGCCAGGGAGGCAGCTTTAATAATGAAAAGACAGAACGGAGGGAAGATAATTAATGTATCTTCTGCAGCAGCAAAATTATTTTTTCCCGGATTCGGGGCATATTCTGCTTCCAAAGCGGGTATGGTCGGGTTTTCTAATGTCCTGGCTGAAGAATTAAAGCCCTACAACATAAATGTTATTGCTGTTAATTTAGGACTAGTTAACACGGAATATAGCCGTTCCAGAATTAAGGACGATGAACCGCAGGACTGGCTCCAGCCTGATGAAGTCGCCGAGGTAATAATGTTCCTTTGCTCTTCCCAGGCCAATATTATAACTGGGACGGCAATAGATGTTTTTGGCCGGCGTAAATAGAAATTGGGAGTTGACTTTTTATGGTAAGTATAAACAGGGAAGCCATGAAACTGGTAAGGGAAATTATTACTGATGCTGACCGCTTAGGAATAAAGGTTAATAAAATGAATTTAGCAAAAAAGGCATTATTATCTAACATTTTAAAATAAAGAAAAGTAGAAAATTTATATTGACGTGGGTTAAATTATGGATAAAAAAACTTGTGTAATTGTAATTGGCGGTGGATATTTTGGGAGTTCAATAGCTTATCATCTTGCTGCACGAAATGTAAGGACAACCTTAATAGAAAAAGGAGAATTGGGTGATGGTTCCTCGGGAGCTAATTTCGGGAATATACAAGTACAGGATGCTGAGGCAGGTATAAGTTTGCAAATGGCCCTGGAAAGCTTTTCCTTATGGAAAGAAATGAAAAAATTATTAGATATGGATATAGAATATAAAAGCCATGGATCATTAATATTAGCTATCTCACAAGAAGAGTGGGATTATTTACGAGAGATTCAATCTCTAAAATTAAAGCAAGGGTTGAAAGTAAGTTTTTTAAACTCCTCACAAATAAAAAATATTGAACCTTGTCTTTCTACAGATTATGTTTATGGAGCATCATTTAACGTTGAAGCTAGTATTAATCCCTTTAAACTTATTTTTGCCCTTGCTCGAAGAGCAAGGGATATGGGTGCAGCTATCATGGAAAATACTAATGTAGAGGATTTTATTATTGAACAGAATGAAATTAAAGGAGTAGTTACAAATCGTGGTCAAATTCAGTCTGATATTGTAATTCTTACTACTGGAGCATGGACAAAGCAAATTTGTAAGCGATTGAACTTGAATATTCCGATAGGATATGTATATGCAGAAGCCTCTGTTACTGAAGCGCTTTCTCCTTTATTAAATAATTCTATTTCATTGGCTTCATTTTTTACAGAAGTGCATGGAAAAAAGGATTCCGTAATTTCATTGTGTTGTACACAAACTTTATCAGGAAACATATTAATAGGAGAAACTACGCATCCAAGCAATAGTGAAAAAATATTAAATGGTAAATTAAGAAAATCTAGTAACAATCATTTTTCTAGAATTCCCATAGAAATAAAAAAATATTTTCCAAAATTGATATTGTGTAAAGTTATTAGATCGTGGAGAGTTGCCTCCCCTTATACAAAACAAAATAAACCAGTTTTTGGTTTTATTGGACCAAAAGGATTATTTATAGCAGCAGGTTTTAAAAGTGCAGTTATTATGTTACCTATCGTAGGACAAATAGTAGCCGATATAATAACTAAAGGGAAAAGTTCTTATGATTTAAATAACATATCAATTATTTAAAATATCATTTTATAGACTTTAATTTATCTCTAAAGAAAAGAAATTCAATGTAATAGCTACAAAATATAGAAGATCCAAAATATAGAAGATCATAAGAATATTGAATGAGGCAAGCGTATTTTCAGTATAAGAAATTTTATATTCAAAGATTTTTAGAATAATTTAGTAATAGAAGTTATTAAATTAAAATAAAAAGAAAGACAATAGAAATGTTAATAAATTTTTTTATTGCCCTTCTTTTTAACAAAGGAAAATTACTACTTTTAAAATATTAATTTAAAAAATTAAAATTGCATAATGTAAGAGTTTTTCAAATTATTTTTCTCTTGTTTTATATTTATAATTCGAGGAAACTTATTATCTGTAGCTAAATATAATTTACATTGAACAAGAAATAAATAAGAGGTATTTTTATGAGGAGAATAATCGAACATCCAATTTTGGGGAAAGAAGAAAAAAGAAAAAAAATAGGAATTATTGTTAACGGAAAAAATATATATGCCTATAAAGGGGAGACTATCGCCGCAGCCTTAATAGCTAGTGGCTATAGAGATTTTAGCTACACTCATCGCTTTAATTCCCCTCGTGGATTTTTTTGTGGAATAGGGCAATGTACCGATTGTTCTATGGTTGTAAACGGAGTGTCCAACATTAGAACTTGCGTTACCAGAGTTGAAGAAGGAATGGTAATTAAAACGCAATATGGATATGGAGATAAGGATGAAAAAAATGAGAGAAGTTGAACTATTAGTGGTAGGTGCAGGCCCCGCTGGTTTAGGAGCGGCTATAGAGGCCAGTCGTTACGGTGCTAAAGTTTTATTGGTAGATGATAAAGATAAACCGGGGGGACAGCTTTTTAAACAAATTCATAAATTTTTTGGCTCAAAAGAACATCTGGCGGGTACCAGAGGTTTTGATATCGGTTTACGTTTGCTTAAAGAGGCAGATTCTCAGGGGGTAGAAATTTCTCTTCAGACAAAAGTCTTGGGAATTATGGAAAAGGACATCATCTCACTATTAGTTGAAGAAAAAGAAATGAAATTATTAAAGGCTAAAAGGATAGTTTTGGCAACAGGAGGGGTCGAAAAAGCTCTTTCGTTTCCGGGCTGGACTTTACCGGGGGTTATGAGCGCCGGAGCTGCCCAAACTTTGATTAATATTGAACGAGTTTTACCAGGAGAAAGAATTCTTATGGTAGGTTCTGGGAATGTTGGTTTAATTATAAGTTATCAATTGTTACAAGCCGGTGCAGAGGTGGTGGGTATTGTTGAGGCAGCACCATCCATAACCGGATATTTGGTTCATGCAGGGAAGGTGATGAGGGCAGGAGTCCCCATCTATACTAATTATACTATTAAAGAGGCAAGAGGGACAAAAAGTGTAGAAGAGGCAGTAATTGTTGCCCTGGATAAAAAATGGAATCCTATAAAAGGAACAGAAAAATCTGTTCCAGCAGATACGGTATGTATTTCGGTAGGATTGAATCCTAATGGGCAATTAGCAAGTTTAGCAGGATGCGAATTGAAGTTTTTTCCGGAATTAGGCGGTTTTTTACCGTTACACGATGATAATATGGAATCTACTAAAAAGGGAATTTATATTGCCGGTGATTTATCTGGAATTGAAGAAGCCAATAGCGCGCTTGATGAGGGTCGTCTTGCCGGTATTAGTGTAGTAGCATCCTTAGGATATATAGATAATGATAAATTTATAAGATTAAAAGAAGAATACTGGGATAGACTTAACAAGTTAAGAGGAGGGCCTTTTGGGTACACACGTGCTATTGCAAAAAAGGGAATCATATCATCATTTCAACAAAAAAAAATAATATGTCAAGAAAGAGATAATAAAAAATTAGAAGCAAATACTAAATTAAAAAAATATAGAAATGTTCCTTCTTTAAAAG